>NZ_MUFI01000099.1:0-1304 GCF_001996265.1 Salinivibrio sp. MA440 | reverse complement strand
ATTTATTTACAACTCATATTAGGTATGTTTTCTATATTCATTTCTAGTGGTCATATGGATGGTCAAGAAATGAAAAACTTAATGACATGGTCGAAGTATTTATTAACCTTTAGACCGGAAGAGGCTATAACCTTTATATCTGATGTTCATTGGATTTATCGTGCACATGTTTTTTGGGGAATAACCTTGTTCCTATTGTTCCCATTTAGTCGATTGGTTCATATTTGGAGTGTGCCTATCGAATATTTGACACGGCAATACCAAGTCGTGCGTCAAAAATAAAAAAATGACAAGCCTTCATAGGCTTGTCTTTTCTAGTTATAGGAGTAGTACAATGAATGTGTCAGACGTTCCAGAAATCACTATAAATGAAGTTAAACTAGACTCTTCGATAATAATGCAGGAGGTTCAGTATCATCCTGCAGAAACGAAAAGAGAAGCGATGGTTAAGGCTGTTGAAGCTCTAATTATTAACGAAGTCGTAAAACAACGAGCAGTAAGCTTATCTCTTTGGCCTGAAGACAAAAAACTTGAACCAACTGAAGAGTATGACATTATTGAAAAACTAATACAATTCGAAGGGATCTATCCATCTGCTACTGACGAAGAGTGTTATCATTACTATATAACAAATAAAGATAAGTTTTGTACAGCACCGTTGCTAGAAGTAGATCACATCCTGCTGGCTTGTCCTCCAGAGGATGTTGAAGAGAGAATAAAGGTAGTAGAATTTGCAGAATATTTAATAGAGTTACTAAAAGAAAATAAAGCCACATTCTACGATTTGGCGAAACAATACTCAGCCTGTCCCTCTTCTAAACAAGGGGGGAATTTAGGACAAATCACTCAAGGTCAAACAGTAGCTGAGTTCGAAAAACAAATATTTACCGCGCCCATGGGTCTATTAAATAAACCTATTGAAACCCGCTATGGCGTACATGTGGCCAATATCAATCGTCGAGTTGATGGTAGTCAGCTTGATTTTAATATGGTAAAAGAATCGATATCTCTTTATCTTAATGAGAAGGTTAAACGGAAAAATATTGCACAATATATTCAAACCATATTAATAGACTCAGATATAAAAGGATTTGACTTTCAATTAGAAAACTCACCGCTGATGCAATAATATGAATGATGATCTGAGTATATGATTAAGATACAGAGCGCAGACAGTGTCTGCGCTTTTTTATCTATATGCACCGATGTGTATGCATGTTAATTCTTGCTTGTACGCTCTTTTACTATATATTGGACATGAAACTTTTCTTAGCCAAGAATAACTATTGTAGGACGGCTATAAT
>NZ_MUFI01000098.1:0-1327 GCF_001996265.1 Salinivibrio sp. MA440 | reverse complement strand
ATTATCAAGGTGCTGTTGATAAAGGGCATCGAAGTGCCGTTGTTGTAGAGGGGTCATGGTGTTTCTCCTGTTTACTGCTGATTGGCAGAGTAGGAAGAAACATAGGCGGTAAGGCGACATTCTGCCGCATAGCGGCTTCGTTCAACAAGGCGCTTAAGTCACTCATGGACTTGATCCGTTTTACGGTTCCAAAATTGCCGCGAAGTTTCACGTTAGGTTACCTAATGTGTGACTAAGCTTGAACTGCCTCACAAATTTTATATATCTTTCTTAGATCATTACTTTTTACATTGTGATATTCTGGTTTCAGTAATTCAATGTCCATAAGATAAGGAAATTTAAATGAAAAAATTGATTCTCACGACAATCTTAGGTTTTAGTCTCGTAGGTTGTGGTGGTAATGCTGATGGTACTTATGTCGCAATGACTAAAGGTGGCTTCCTAAAACCTTCATTACCAGTCGTACTAACAATCAAAGGTGATAAGGCAGAGATGAATGTCGCTGACATGAAAAAACTCTCTATGAGTGCTGAATTTAGCGGAAATATATTGTCTTTGCACAATGGTAACCCAAAAGATAGCCTGAAACTTCATGTTATGAATGATGGTCACACACTTCAGTGCARTATATGTGAACAGGTAGGCCTGCCTAAAATATGGGAAAAACAATCATAACCTAACAAACGAGAATCGCTTGGCGTTCGAGTGACTTAACAGGAATGAACCGGTTGTTTGGGCGCTGGATAGCGTCACAAATGGCAACGGCATCGTTCAGGTTATGCGATAAGGACCGACATACTTTGCGCCCATGATGCGGGTATCGTGGCCGAGCTTGTTGAATTCTCTGGCCCAATAATGTGCCCCACCACAGGCCTCAATACTTATGCACATCGTAGGCATATTTACTAATGTAGCCAGTAGTTTAGCGCGTGAAACGGATTTATGGAGAATGACTTTTCCATGGTCATCCACCGCGTGAAGAGAAAAGTGGTGCTTGGCGAGATCAACGCCACAAAAGAATTGAGTAGACATGGTTACCTCCGGTATTACAGGCTGCACCTAAGTGTGGCAGATCTTCAAGAGGGGGAATCCATGTCATTCGTTATACCGTTTTTAGGCTCAGGAGGGCATTTGGATATTTTTAATAATCGAGAGTTAGCTACAGCTACTCTGATCATTGTTGTCTTCATTTGGGCTTCCATAAAAAGTAAGGAAGTTCTACCGGCTATAGAGTTAGTCCTAAAATCTTTTTGCCAAAAAGCCATACTGATAACCATAGGCACTCTGCTTTTATATATTTTAATTGTCGTATATAATTGTCGTATAT
>NZ_MUFI01000097.1:0-1361 GCF_001996265.1 Salinivibrio sp. MA440 | reverse complement strand
ATATTAAATAAATGAACTGTTATCGAGATAGTAAAAAGTCTTAAATCTTTATATTGAACTATGTATCAATAAAAAGATATCTCAATGTTGGATGATAGGGTTAAAAAATGAATAATGAGATATTTGTCGTTATTAGCGATATACATGCAAAAAAAGATAACTGTGATGAAGTTAATAAAAGACTTACTGAGCTCAAAAAATGGATAAAAAGAAAGTGTATATGTGGTGATTATAGTTCTGTAACGATATTAGTAGCTGGTGATATTGCTTTTAGTGGCTCTAGTGAGGAGTACGACTTAATACGATCGTCTTTCAAATCTCTTTCAAACGAATTCAAAATAATTCTCACTCCAGGTAACCATGACCATGATTTTTCCAAATATACAGGTAGAGTTCGTGATGTATTGATAACCTCAAAGGATGTTCCTTTTGACGAATCTGTCTATGAAGTTGTAGCGGCCGGCCAACAAGATTACTTTGATTTTGAATCTGATATTTGTAACGTTGAGGCTTCTAGAACAACTATTCTATCCAAAGAATTTAAACCTAGCAATAACGTATCTATACAAACAATAAATACAGCATGGTGCTCCAAGATTAATGAAAAAGGTGGAGACCTAACTGTCCCCATTGACCAGTTAATAGAGCCTTCTGACAATGAAGAAATCAAGGTTGTGTTCTTTCATCACCCGTTAAGCTGGTTAGAGCCAAATAACCATAAGGAGGTTAGGAATTTCCTTAATAGCAATAGGAATATCATTATATCTGGTCATGAGCATGTCGAAAATAGTTTTAAAGTTGAAACTGACAATAACAAGACACTAATCGTTGAAACTTGTTCATTTCATGATACCCATGTAGATGACAACGGATTTATTAGCTTTTCCATAGAAAATGAAGATATTGTAATAGAGAAACATATTTGGGAAGGCGATTGTTTCACTAGTTTAGAGAGAAAAAGAAGAAGTGATATAATAGACTCTAGCTATTTGTACTTTAACGGGTTTAAAGTAAGGGATAGTTACTATGAAATGTTAGTTGATGTCGGAACAGGCTTCTCTCACCCCGAAAAAGACGAACTTAGCATCCATGATATTTTCATTTACCAGAATGTTAAAAATATTGACTCAAACTCAACAGCAACTATTAAAAGAGAAAGCTCTAGGGATATTTTTTCTAGATATCCCGATAATAATATTGCTCTATCAGGAGAAGAAAGTACGGGTAAAACCTCGCTTTTAAAGAAGCTTTGCCTGGATACATTAAACGATGGTAAGTTTTCTGTATTCTTAGATGGTTCAGAAATAAAGAGAGCGGATAGATTCAAAGATAATAAATTAGAAGAACATATAAAGAAACAA
>NZ_MUFI01000096.1:0-1424 GCF_001996265.1 Salinivibrio sp. MA440 | reverse complement strand
CATAAGGGTTCCCTTTTCTCATCAATTCAGTCAGTATCGCAGTGGCTTCACTTCGTTTATAAATCTCATCTATTTTTGTACGTGCATAGATTATTTTGGCATTCTCTACGCCCTTTTTCATCAAAGAGTCCATCTCATCCCAAGTTGTTTGACTCCAATCACCACGCTGCAGCATTAGCATCAAGTCATACATCTCATCATCAGGCTTTACTGTACTCGATATATAAGGATCATTGGCAACTTTATTAATGTTCTCCTCAATGAAGTCTTTGAATAAAGGAATGTCATCTTTAGGGCTGATCGCCTTTTCCTTGCAACCGGTGAGGATACCCATCGATAAGCTTAAAAGTATAACTTGGATAATCGTTTTATGAAGCATAATAGGGTTGTGTCCAAGAGATAGTTGTTTCTGGGCTGACAGATACCATAACGTTTTAGAACTAAGAAATGCTACCGCCCAGCGATTGTTGTATCACTCGCTGGGCGGGATATACTAGCAGTATGAAAATAATAAAAAGACGACTCTAGTATATTAGTAGCCTCTACTCCAGTCATCACTTTTAGTAAAGTAGTCAATGTAAATCATTGGTTCGATGCTATTCAATTGTTCACTAATATTACARKTTAGATTACTCATRTYTATTTTMCCTTCATAACTCCCACCAAAAAATCGATCACCGAAAATAGMCTTRTATAGTTTSGCATCACARTATTKTTCCTTTGGRYTYAAAGATTTYYCCTTATAATAAGGTTTAGCCCAAAAATAATGCCATGCTCCAAGCGTTTTTAAACTATTATAAAGAAAATAATCTTTCGGAGTGTTTTTGTCAATCAAAAAAACAAAAGCCGGAATATAGTTATTATTAGCTGCTATTCTTAGCAATTTTTTAACCTGGCGATCTGATCTAGGTGAGTAAAAAACTGTTTTTCCATTTTCTACTTTAGTTATATTATAGTAGTAATCTATTAGAGGCTTATAATAGTGATACTTGGCAAATCGAATAACTTCTTTTATGTACTCTTCACGCTTTTCTACCGATTTATCAAGACCTTTATCTTTCAGCAAGAAATATTGGGCATGAAGATCGCCTTCTGCTGCAAGCTTTTTGAAGCCCTCGACAGCTTTTTGATAGATCTCCTCGGTGCAATATTTATTTTCATAAGAGGTATCTAAGCCAAGTTCTTTTGCTACTTTGTTGCCAAAATGTTCTGATGAAAGATAAGAAAGGCATAAGTTACTTTTACTAGATAACCAGTAAGTCGCATAAGGGTTCCCTTTTCTCATCAATTCAGTCAGTATCGCAGTGGCTTCACTTCGTTTATAAATCTCATCTATTTTTGTAATCAATTCAGTCAGTATCGCAGTGGCTTCACTTCGTTTATAAATCTCATCTATTTTTGTACGTGCATAGATTATTTTGGCA
>NZ_MUFI01000095.1:0-1443 GCF_001996265.1 Salinivibrio sp. MA440 | reverse complement strand
GTTATAACATGAAAAAATCAACAAGTAAAAAATATTTTATTGCCATAATTATCTTTAAGCCATTTAAAAACTAAATCATTCGTGATTATATTTATGATTTTTATTTGATTAAATAATTAAAAATGTAAAATAAATTTGATTGTTTTTTTGCACAGCCACTTTGCTGTTTAAGAGAGCAATTGATGTTTTTTAATGATCTGGTGTATGCGTTGTCTACTAAGACTAAGAGTCCTAGCGATTTCACTTAAGTTAGTTTTGCTATTCGTGGCTAGCTGTTGTTTTAACAGATCTTTGATCAACTGGTGTTGTTCTAGATTGGCTCCATATCCAATGTCTGGGCCACGCTTAGTTTCAATGCTATTGATGCGTTCTACACATTCGAAGCGATGCAAGATCCCGACTAATGCTGTCCAAGTGTTCAACTCACTGAAAATCGTTAGGCACTCTTTTTCATTCCACGCATTTGGTTCTGTAGAATCTAAGCATCTCACGATCGCGATACACCACGAAGGCCAGTTTCTAAAATCATCTGGTTTGATTTGTTTTATTTTTTTATAGCTAGCTGGATAAGTCACTTTGCATGTCTGAACAATGTTCTTTGATAGTGTGATCCAGTCCCCTGATATAGCGCTATCTTTGCAGTGACGTAAGAAGACTCGTGGATGCGGCGCATAGCCGCTGACCAGATCATAAAGTTGTCGTCCCAACTTTTTCTGTTTGTTCGGTTTTACCAGGTACTTTTCGTATGCCTCGCAATTTTCGTTAGGTAGATGTTTCAATGCAGTGATATCTGCGTATTTTTGCTGTTTATAAAGTCTAGTGGACTTGATGGGATGGTGTTTTTCGCAGTAGTAATGGGATCGGCTGCGTAGACGGAAGCACAGAGCACAATACGGAAGTACACTGTTCCAGCGCATTGTTTCTTCTTGATGCTGGGGAGTGAGTGAACGTAAATCTTTTAACCCCCAGAGCACTTGATCTACATAATCAGTGTGTTGTTGGCTATCAAGCCCGAATCCACGCAACGCTAGCACCGCTTCAATGAGTTTAATTGTTTTATTTAATCCGCCGTAACTTTCGACGATCTCAGCAAGATGGATAGCGTTAGAACTGCTGTACTTTTTGAGTACGGAGCCATGTTGACTGAGTAACTTGGTAAACCATGGCTCTAGAACAATGTTCCGAACAGCATCGACAGCGTATAGGTACCCAGAGCGACGTCGCTGAGCAATTCTACAGCCTTGAGATTCGGCCTGGTTTTTTAAATCATTGATTGCTGTTTCTAGCTGTAGTTTCAATGCATTACGTTTTTGATCCAAGTCCATTAGTCATCATGTCAACATAGTTTTTTGCTTATTCTATATTATGATTCAGTAGATAAGAATCTAAGATACGACTAAATAATAGAGAAATAAAGGTAATAAAATGTTTATACGACAGGAG
>NZ_MUFI01000094.1:0-1482 GCF_001996265.1 Salinivibrio sp. MA440 | reverse complement strand
CAATATCACTATACTAATACTCGAGGAGAGAAAGTTGTCATTCAAGAGCATAGCCTTGGTCATAGTACAGCAACAGCAAGGCATGGCGGAGCTCCACATTTTAATGTAAGACAGGTTGATAAGAGTACCGGTGAAGTACTAGATACTTCAACTTTCCCAGGCACACATGGTCACTATAACTTTTAGGTTGAACATTTATGTGGTTTGATTTAGCAACAAATAAAAAAATGATTCATTCAATTTTTCCGCAAGGAATAGCACTAATAAATTCAGAGTTATGCTCTATTAATGTCACAGGGAAAGACGTGCAGCTTTCATTGAATTGCTGTGATATACCGAGCTCTTATCCTAAAAAATGGATGATGAAAGATTTTAATGCTATTCGTATCGTTCTTGAACTTGGGGATGTGTTAGATGTAAAGTATAGAGGGGGAGAGCTAGGATGGGTTGATCGTTTTGACTTCTTTGGGGATAGAGATGATTTGAGTAAAAGTACCTATATAAAAAATGAAAACTTTGAATTCAATTGCTTGTATAAGTACCTAACAGTTAAAAATATTCAGCCCTACGATGATGTTCGATGGGATTGAAGAGAACAGGCGAAGGTGTTCATAGTTCTGTGTGGCGTTGTTGATCAAATCATTCACCTAACGCACTGAACCCAATGGGATTGCTCCCATTAATCAACTCGATAACTAACAGGCATACCGAGTCTGATTGACTTCGCCCATCGCTTTCACGTTGGCCAATGTTTCGCCAGTTTGTACGTTGTAATCACGTAGTGTCAGCTGAGGACTGAGTAACCCAGTTTAGCTGGCACGCGGTATTGCTACCGCTACGACCCGTTTGGGCGACGCATTGCCAAAGAATGTGCACACAGCGACACACAAACCCACTACCTGTGGGACGGCGCGCACATTGTGCAGCAACAACAGGCCACCGCTGATGGCCAGGTGTTGCAACAAACCGAATACCTCTACGAGCCCGGCAGCTTCCGCCCGATGGCGCAAGTGACTCACCATAATCAAGGCAGCGAGCTGCATTACATCGTGACCGACCACGCGGGCACACCGCAAGAGCTGTGTAATGAACAAGGTGATATTGTCTGGCGGGGCGAGCAAGCACTGTGGGGCCATTACCACGGGCAATCACAACGCCACTGGCAACGACGCGAAGAAGCGGCCAACGACAGTATACAGTGTGACCTTCGCTATCAAGGACAACTCGAAGACCCAGAATCGGGCCTTTACTATAACGTAAACCGTTATTACGATGCAGACAGTGGCGGCGTTGTTGATCAAATCAGTCACCTAACGCACTGATCCCAATGTGATTACTCCCWTCAATCAACTCGGTAACTAACAGGCATACCAAGTCTTATGACTTTGTTTATCGCTTTCACGTTGGCCAATGCTTCGCCAACTTGTGCATCGTAGTTACGTAGAGTCAGCTCAGGGCTGATTAACGTTTTGTATCGAGACA
>NZ_MUFI01000093.1:0-1851 GCF_001996265.1 Salinivibrio sp. MA440 | reverse complement strand
GGGGTTGCGCGCCACGGGGTGGTGGCAGGAATAAGCATAAACTGGTTGTTGTAAGTGGTGGCCCCTTGGCCGCCCTCTTCTTCCAGTGCTTGCGGTTGGCTGCCTTGGTGGTGCACGCGCACCACTTGCCACGCTTGGTTCACGCTTTCATCCAAATGGTCGCTGATGGTAAAGCGATAACCCGCGCGTAATGCCGGCTCATTGCTTTGGCCGTTGGCATGCTCGGCCTCACGGCGTAAGTACTCTAAGCGGGTTTGGTTAAACGCCTGTCCGGTGGCGTCGTCTTTAAAGCGGCCCGGGAAGTCAAAGTGCTCGTAGCTGTCGGTACGCTGGTAATCAATGCCATCGGCTTGTGCGGCTTGTTGAAAACTATAACGCGGCTTTTTAAAGCTGTAGTCTTTTAACGCCGTGTGGCTAGGCTGCGCCGCGGTGTGGCGGGTCAGGCCATCGATATACGGGGTATCGATGCGTCCGCCGCTTATTGCGTTATAGGGCACCGGGCTCTCAAACTGGGGCAAGCTGTCGGGCGCATCGGTCACCACCAGGGTATGGGTGTCGGCATCGTGCTCATGGTGATACACCAAGCCTTCTTCTGCCGCTAAGCGGTGGAAGAACGCTAAGTCACTTTCGCGGTGCTGGACACAGTATTCGCGCTCGGCATAGTCACGGGTTAGCGAGAAGCTAACCTCCGTCACCCCCATTTCTGTGAGCAGGGTTTCTAGAATAGTCGGCACGGTTTGGTGCTGGAAGGTACGACTGTTTTGGCGAAGCGACAGGCGATACAGGGCGGGCACCAAGGTTAAGCGGTAGCGGGTAAAGTGATGACCAATGTCACCTTGGCTAAAGGCACTGGCAATGCCCTGCACCCGTTTGACCAGCTCGCCGTTGCGCCACAGCGTCAGCTGCACGGGCTTATCGACCACTTGCTCTGGCGTGAGGTCGGTATGGCGGCTCGCCAATGCTACCTCATACTGGAACCCATACACCGGGTTGCCATTGATACCGGCTTGGTGAGAGAGGCACTCGTCCCCTTGGTAGTCCACCACCACGAACGGTTGCGGGTCCAGCCCCGCCACGGTTAACGCTATTTGCAATGTCGCCATCTGTGTATCCTTCGCCCTGCTTGTTTACCCTGATACGTTGAGCCAGACTCTGCCGTCTGGCTCAACGCACCACAGCCCGCCCGTAAAGGCAGGCTGTTTGTGTCTTCATGTCGCCATGAAGGATTAGGCTTCGATAGGCTTGCGCCAGTCGTCTGAGCCTGAGGTGCCTGCGTTGACGTGGTCCCAGGTCACTTTGCGGTAAGACATCGACACCGTCAGGTTCTGGGTAAAGTCTGACTTCGCCGGGTCTTGGCAATGGGGCATCTCGCAGTGAATGTCCACAATCGAGGCACTTTCCAGCTTGGTGGTAAAGAAGTTTTCTTGTTTCCCTTCAATCGAGGTGCGGTACCACTTTAGCTCGACCGTTGACATCTTCTCACCTGACGCCAGTGCGTTATAAAGCAATGGCACCGCTTTGTTGAGTGCCACGGTGAATTTGAATGGTTTATGAACACGTTGACCGGATGGCTGACCAGATTGTGGGTCGGTGGGAACCGTCACATTGTGGTCAAACTGTTGTACCAGCATTTCGTCTTCGTGGCCTTCGACAAAAGCATCACCGATAGAATCCGCGGTGCAGGCACCGGCAGTAATCAAACCCTGAGTTTCGCCTTCAATCGAGATATAACATGGCGTTGGCATAATCGCTCCTTTGTATGTCATGGAAGACACATCGCCACCGTGGCGGTGTGCCTGTTCGCCACCCTATAAAGCGAAATGCATGCCAAGTTTTTTACCATTATAAATC
>NZ_MUFI01000092.1:0-1921 GCF_001996265.1 Salinivibrio sp. MA440 | reverse complement strand
GTTTTATACATTTCATTTTATTTATTATTTATGTTTGTCTTGGGGGTTGAGTCAGGAATAGCTATGTCTGTTTCCTCTTCCTTATATGAAGAAGAGGTGAGTCGTATGCATAAGAATGTGTTTTCGTTTTTTGGTGTGAGTGGGGCACTGAGCGCATTATTCTCAATGTTTATTCCTACGTCGATTATTATGTTTTATCCAGACATGTCTTTATTCATTTCATTTTTACTTATTTTGAAACTAACTCTAGTGCTACTTTTAGCCAAGAAGCAAACAAATCAATGACTTGTCCGATACTCCTTTGTGGGTATACATAAAGGACTATATAGTTTTGGTACATCAGAGACTATAGTAAGACTTTAATCAACCCGAAGCACATTGTCGTCTACGTACAAGGTACACCCGTATTTGTATATGAGCAATGAGCCGTAGTATTTAGTGGATGCTACCGGGTTGGCTTGGGAAACCAGCCAGCCTCCCGGATTTGGAAAGGTGTTGACATGCTATATGACGCATTTGGTCGTAGGTTCGAGTATCTACGCCTATCGGTAACAGATTTATGTAATTTCCGTTGCAACTACTGCCTACCCAATGGTAATGATTGCAATGCTGGCAAAAACGAACTGTCACTATTTGAGATAGAAACTTTACTGCATGCCTTTTCTCTTTTGGGAACCTCTAAAATTAGAATAACAGGTGGTGAGCCAACATTAAGAAAAGATCTTTGTGATATCATCGCTATTGCTGCATCCACAAGTGGCATAAAGAAAGTGGCGATGACGTCTAACGCCTTTAATCTTCCCAAAACTCTACCTAAATATATCAAGTCAGGACTTTCAGCGTTAAACATTAGTGCTGACTCATTAAATCCATATCAGTTTCGAGCCATAACGGGGAAGCAAAAGCTGCACTCGGTCCTTGATACCATTGATCTCGCTCTAGATAGTGGTTTGGATAACGTGAAAATTAACACTGTATTGATGAAACAATACAACTTAGACCAGTGGGAACAGTTTTTAGCCTTTACAAAAGATAAGGAAGTTACTTGGCGTTTTATTGAGCTGATGCGTACCGGCGACAATAGCGATTTTCACCGAAGTCAACACGTAAGTGGACAGGTGCTGCAAAATCGTCTTATTGAGCAAGGTTGGAAAAAGACACAAAAAGAAGCGAATGCAGGTCCAGCAGATGAATACTCTCACCCTGACTATACAGGAAAAATTGGCTTGATCATGCCCTATAGTGAAGAGTTTTGTAAGTCTTGTAATCGACTTCGGGTTTCTTCTACCGGAAATTTACACCTATGTCTTTTTGCTAGTAGCGCATCAAGTCTTCGAGACAATTTGTGTCGAGGAGATATTGTTGGTACGAAAGAACAGATCGAAGCATTGCTCCAGTATAAGCGTGAGAGCCATTTATTACATCATGATAATAGTGGAATGACAAAAAACCTGGCGATGTTAGGCGGTTAGTATCATGAGCAATGATAAAGAGAGAAAGGTTGTCGGTGTGGTACTGGCGGGTGGCCTGTCTAAAAGGATGGGGGAAGATAAAGCACTTCTTGCTTATGGTGCCCAGCCCCTTGTTGAAAGACAAGCTACCATACTGAGACAGTCAATATGCGATGAGGTTATTATTTGCGCAGGTGAAAAAGAGTATAGCGATATACGCGATATATATTCAAATCGAGGTCCTTTGGGGGGTATTTATTCTGCAATGATTTATTTCCCTCAATCTATTCTCGTTTTTATACCTATAGACATGCCACTTATAACTTCATTGACAATAACCTCTTTGATTCGTGAAGTTAAGAAAAAAAATGAATCAAAAAAAATATCTAAAAGTAATGTTTTTCCTTTAGTTCTCATGAACAGTAAAAGAGAAAAAGAAATCATCAATCACGTTCTTAAGGAAAATAGAG
>NZ_MUFI01000091.1:0-2187 GCF_001996265.1 Salinivibrio sp. MA440 | reverse complement strand
GAATTATATGATATTTAATACCTCTGGATACTACCAATGGAGTACTTTTTGAATAAATCATGATACTTTAAGTGTATGGAGGTTTCCTTCTTTATTTTATAAGTTGTGTTTAACTATAAGTCGGAGGAAAACCATATGGTACAGGCAGTCGATAGTTCAAAGGCGCAACAGAAATTTGCGTTGGGAATGTCAACATTTTCGTTTACGCTTTGCTTTGCCATGTGGACGATATTTTCCATATTGGGTGTAAAAATAGCGGAAGAGTTTCAGCTCTCTAGCACGGAACTGGGACTGTTAATGGCGACACCGATTCTCACAGGTTCGGTCAGTCGATTGTTTTTGGGAATCGCGTCTGACTACTTTGGGGGCCGTACTGTTTTTGCGGTTGTCATGCTCCTGTCGTCCGGTTCTGCATGGTTGCTGAGTCTATCTCACAGTTACTACTTGCTGTTGCTTTGCGCACTGGGCATTGGATTGGCAGGCGGTAGCTTCGTTGTTGGTGTGGCATATGTATCGGCGTGGTTTAAGAAAAACCAACAAGGTACAGCTTTAGGGATATTTGGCGCGGGAAATGTCGGCTCTTCTGTGACCTCGCTCTGTATGCCAATGCTCTTACTGATCATGGACTGGCGCAGTGCGGTTCAAATCTATGCAATTATTTTGGCTACAGCAGGAGTTGGGTTTTATTTTCTCGCAAAGAACGAACAAAGAGAAAGACCGCGAGAGCAAGTATCTATATATAGCCAGCTCCATCCTTTGAAAGAGGTAAGGGTCTGGCGATTCTCCTTGTACTACTTTTTTGTTTTCGGTGCCTTTGTGGCATTAGCACTATGGTTACCCCAATATACAATCGGTGTATTTGATGTGTCCTTGGCTCAAGCAGGCTTGATAGCAGGGCTTTACACGGTTCCAGGTTCATTGTTTAGAATACTTGGTGGAATATTATCGGACAGGTATGGTGCTCGTAAAGTGATGTACTGGACGTTTATCGCATCAGTAGTCTGCACCTTTATTCTTAGTTATCCCAATACACATTACAGTGTTGAGGGAATACGAGGTGTTATTAATTTCTCATTAGAAACTAACGTCTATCAATTTGCTGTAATCTGTATCGTGCTAGGTTTTTTCATGTCTTTAGGAAAAGCGGCAGTTTTTAAACATATCCCTGTTTATTATCCCAATAATGTGGGTGTTGTAAGTGGTGCTGTTGGTATGGTTGGCGGGCTTGGTGGCTTCTTTCTTCCTCTGACATTTGGCATGTTAAATGATCTAGTTGGAGTCTGGCAAACATGCTTTATGTTGCTCTTTGTATTATGCAGTTTGGCGTTAACCTGGATGCATTTTGCGATTAGAAAATCTGAAAGCAAAGAATGGCGATCAGGAAGAACTGAAAATGACCTTCCAGAACTAACCGAATAAAAAAGGAATGAAAAGGAGATAGAGATGGTAACCATTATGCATTTATTTATCTCCTTCCTTGTATGGGGAGCCTGGCCCGTTGTTGTCTTTAATCTTCCAGACTATGGGTATAACCTAACATTCATTTCGAAGCTTATCCTGATCTTGTTTTGTTTTTTGGGAAGTAGTTTGTCTCGAATTCTTTGGGATTTTCTAGCGACAATTTTCGGTGTGATTAATTGGTTGCTAATTTCTACACTTCTCCTCATTTTACCATGTTTATGGATGGCTGCTATTATACTCTTTCCTAGCGAAAATTATATTATGTTGTTGGCAGTTTCTAGCTTGACAGGCTTAGCATCTGGTAGTTCAGTCACAGTAATGCGATTTATGATGTTGCGATTTAGTCAGCGTGATGCAGTATCTAGAATTACTTACGCTGATAGTATTGGTGGCATTGGTTTGTCATTCTCATTCTTTATAGGACTTTTGTTTTCTCAAAGTGGTATAAGTCAGGGTTGTTTTTATTTATATCCGCTTTTGTATATACCGCTAGTTTTTGTTTTATTTTTTGTTCTTTGGTTTTCAGTTAAAAGAGATAGAGACTTTCCCAAGATAGATAAAGTATTTACTTGTGATCTAAATAATAAAGAATTTTTTTCAGCTATTATATATGGCAGTTCGCTCGCTTTTTTATTGGGAGCAACGTTTGTATTCCCATTTATTACTCGGCTTTACTTTAAAAGTGTAAATCCACTAGATTATGCTTTTTTTGTCCCGATCATGGGC
>NZ_MUFI01000090.1:0-2295 GCF_001996265.1 Salinivibrio sp. MA440 | reverse complement strand
GTATAATACCGCGTGTATAACAAGAGTATAAGATGGAATGTTAATAATTCAGCTAAGTATCGAATAAATGACGGCAACATTTACAACTGAAAATATTATTTATAATTAAATGTGTTATTAACGACACCATAAACTCGGTAAGGAGCGCTAACATAACGCGCTCCTTTCGTCGATGAAGTCAGCGTGCCTTGCGACACCCGCACGTTTAGACTTTAAATTGACCGACCAAAGTGTCGAGATCACGGCCCAATGCGCTGAGTTCAGCCGCCGCACTTGACGATGCTTCACTCGAAGTTAACAGGCTAGCCACAATATCACGTATCGAAATGAGGTTACGATGAATGTCTTCTGTGACTGTCGTCTGCTCCGATGCAGCACTGGCAATTTGCGACGTCATATCGTTCACTTGCGAGAATGCCGCACTCACCGAAGTAATACGCTCACCGATATCTGCCGACGTTTTTGCCATGGTTTGGCATTCTTGATCACTTTCAGCAATGGTTTTCACCGCACTATCAACATGCACATGCAGGCCATCCAGCATGTCACGGATCTCGTGCGTGCTGGTTTGAGTTCGGCTGGCCAGTGTTCTTACTTCGTCCGCCACAACCGCGAAGCCTCTGCCCTGCTCACCGGCACGCGCAGCCTCAATGGCCGCATTTAATGCAAGTAGATTGGTTTGCTCTGCGATCCCACCAATCACCGACAACACCGATGTAATTTTATCTGACTGCTCCTTAAGTTGGTCAACTTCATTACTCGACTGACCCATTCGTTCAACGAGGCGCTCAACCGCGGCGATAGAGTCATGCACTTGTGATTGGGCATCTTTCGCATCTTGTGTCGCGGATGTTGCCGCATCAGCGACCTGAGTGGTATTTTGCGCTACTTCCTGAGCAGCGGAGCTCATTTCGGTGACGGCCGTGACCACTTGCTCGGTCTCGTTATCATGGACTTGTAGCTTTTCCGCCACCTCAGAGGTTTGTTGTGCCATATCACTGGCCGTACTCGTCACTTGCGTTGTGACCTGGGCGACCCGCTGAATGGTGTGCTGGAGTTTTTCAACAAAGCGATTAAAAGCATGGCCAAGCTGAGCAATTTCATCATGCCCGTGAATACTCAAACGCTGGGTCAGATCACCCTCACCACTGGCAATGTCATTAAGTTTTTCCAGCATATTATTAACAGGCTGCCCCATGCGCTGCGCAAACCAACCCACGATCAAGCCGGTGATAATGACCGTCCCTAACCCAAGTAGCGTTAAGCGCCAAATTTGCTCATCAAGTGCCTCTTTAGCTTCCAAGCGATAGGTAGCCACTTCGCGCTCAATATCATCGATATAAGCGCCTGTACCGAGCATCCACTGGTTATTATTCACCATCACGGCGTAGCCAATTTTATCAATGAGTTCATTGGTACCCGGCTTTTCAAACATAAAGTTAAAATAGCCATCGCCACGCTGCGCCGTTTCTAATAGCCCTTGAATCACCTTGTTCCCTTTGGGATCGGTCAGGCCAATCAGATTTTTACCCTCTAAGCTTGGCTTCATCGGATGAAAAACGTTCACGCCTTTTTTATCATACATAAAAAAGTAACCTGAATCGCCAAACTGCACGTCACTGAGTGCGGTTTTCACCTCGGCTAGACGCGCCTGACTGTTGCCAGGATTAATGCGCTTAACCATATTTTCCGCGACTTGCGTCACTTCTTTGAGTTGGTTCTTGCGCTCATTGACCAGCTTATCGCGAAATGTGGCGATATTTTGTTCAATAAGCGCCTGTTCATTATAGGCAGTCACTGCGCTGGTGATAAAAATAGACACAATAAGTGGCACAATGGCAAGCAACAGTAACTTTGCTTTAAACATCAACTTCATTGTCATCGACCTTATAGATTATATTTGTTAGTCAAGAGTACTACTTTATTAGGCAGGGTAAAATATAAGCAGCTGTTTACACACAGAAAAAGTAGGAGAAATTGTAGAAGATGTGATGTAGGTAAAAGTCGTGCCTTCATTGGCAGTGCGTCATACTTGCTGTTTGAAACACGCTGGTCGTTTTGCTCAACCGCGCTGTCACCCGTTTACGTTACAGAAGTGCCTGTTCTCGCTCTTCTCCGTATTCTGTAAGCGCAGCGCTCCGTATTCCCATTCACGAATACAGATTACTGAATACAGAGTACAGAAAAAGCAAGAGCGCCGATGCGAGCACGAAGCGTCTCTTTCCCGTACTCTGTAAGCGCAGCGCTCCGTATTCCCATTCACGAATACAGATTACTGAATACAGAGTACAGAAA
>NZ_MUFI01000009.1:0-77992 GCF_001996265.1 Salinivibrio sp. MA440 | reverse complement strand
TTCTTATATCGGCTTATTTATTGTTTATATCGACAATGAAAACTGGAATGGCTGTTTTTATTCATGATTGATATCGCATAAAATTTAGCGAGGAGGTGATAGATGATTGAATTAATCAAACAGTTTTTCTTATTAGGGTGCATGTCGTTTGGTGGGCCGGCCGCGCATGTCGGCTATTTTGAGCGTGTGTTCGTCAAAGAAAAGCGGTGGCTGAGTGCGGATACCTTTGCTTCTGGTTTAGCCATCAGCCAGTTTCTACCTGGCCCAGGAAGCAGTCAGCTCGGTATGTATATTGGCTATCAACGCGCGGGTTATTTAGGTGCGTTTGGCGCATTTGTCGCGTTTACCTTGCCTTCTTTTGTTTTGTTGACAGCGGCGGCGGTATTAAACAGCGGTGCGCAAGCTTCTGATTGGGTCGCAAGCATCATTAGCGCAGCCAAATTATTAGCGGTGGTGGTAGTGATTGATGCTACTGTCTCAATGGGCCGAAAATTTATCGGCTCGTTAGCGACTGGGACAATGGCGGTGGCAACAACGTTATGGCTATTGCTAACGCCATCGGGCGTATTATATCAAGTACTTCCCATTGTCATTGCAGGCATTGTAGGAGCTATTGGGTTTGCGAAGCCCCAATCACATCATGCGCCAGTTAACATTGCGTGGCGCCGCAGTAGCGTGATCCTGGGCCTCTTTTTACTATTGCTCACAGTACCTTGGCTGTTTAATCAAACCTTATGGGTACAGGTGTTTAATCTGTTCTACCAAGCGGGCAGTTTTGTCTTTGGTGGCGGGCATGTGGTTTTACCATTGCTCGAGCCTATTGTCGGTGACGTTGTCACTGATTCGGCGTTAATTGAAGGTTATGCGGCGGCTCAGCTAGTGCCGGGGCCGATGTTCACCATGGCGAGTTATCTGGGTGCCAGTGTTGAAGGGTTAGCTCCCATTTGGGGCAGTATCATTGCAACGATTGCGATTTTCTTGCCTGGGGCATTACTTATGTTCGGTGTTTTGCCGATTTGGGAGGCGGTTAAAACTCAGCCTCGCTTGGCCGGGGCTATCAGCCTCATTAATGCCAGTGTCGTGGGGTTACTCGCCGCCGCGCTGTATCAACCCGTATGGGTTTCCGCCTACACAAAACCTTTGGATTTAGTGCCCATCGCGCTTGGCTTAGTGGCATTAACTCAATGGCGAATTTCGGTGTTTTGGTTACTCCTATTAATGATGGTGTACCAGTTTACTCTCGCTTAATACGCGCCATACTTTGTGGCCCAGCTGTGTCTGGGCTACTTTTTATCACTTAGCGCACTATAACTTTGTATGTTGTAAAGCAAAAAGCTAAGTCACATCGCTCATGTGGCTCAGCTTTTTAATTAATTTATAAACTGCAGCCTTATAACTGCCAAGGTTGGCGAGTGCCTGTGTCGGAGGCTGTTTGTGCCAGCTCAATAGCATAGATGACTTTGCTTGCAGAAATTGGGCAAACAGGCGAGGGTTGGTTATCGGTAATTGCCTTTGCTAATCCATCGAACAGGCGGTGATATTGGCCGTTTTCAAGGGTGAGAGGATCAGGAGTGACGCTGTCACCAACTTCGAGCATCCCTTGATACGCTTGCTCACCAAAACCAGAGACAGTTACCATCAAACCCGCGCGTAGTTGCTCTTCTTGAATATCTAACCCTACGGTACTGAAGGTCGCTTTTTCACCCTGGACGACAAAGCGTTCGGTGGTACCTGAACGGTAAGGGCTGGAGGATAAAATTACTTCTGTGTTTGGGTAATGCAGCGTCACTTGAAAATAGTCGGTCGTTTCGCTGCTAGGGCGTAGCGCACGACAGGTGCCGGATACCGCATCCGGTTCCCCTAAAAGATGGAGGGCTTGGTCAATTAAATGAGAGCCGAGGTCATAGAGAATGCCGCTGCCTTCACCTGGCAATTCGCGCCAACGTTGGCGGACTTCTGGGCGGTAGCGATTAAAGCTGGAATGCATGACTTTGATGTCGCCAAGCTCACCTGCTAGGTGTAACCCTTTTAGGGTGAGAAAATCACCATCCCAACGTCGATTGTGGTAAGGGCACAACACTAAGCCTTTTTGCTTGGCCAGCGCCGCTAGCTCGAGACCATCACGGCTATTGGTCACAAAAGGCTTTTCTACCAAGACATGGCAACCGGCTTCTAATGCTTGTTTAACGTGTTGGTAATGGAGGTGGTTGGGGGTAGTAATCACCACCAAATCTGGGGTTTGTTGAGTGAGTAAAGTGTTGAGGTCGTCAAAGCAAGCCGCTTTAGGCAATCGCTGTGCAACTTGTTCGGGTTTACTGGACACAACAGCTGAAATAGCGAACTCAGAGATTGCACTCAAAAAAGGAACGTGAAATGTATTGGCAGAAAAGCCAAAACCGACCAAAGCTGTTTTTATCATAAAGCGTACTCGCATTGACGATGTATTATCAGCACTTTATCGGACATCGACACGCCAATCAATCTAAGTGCAAGATCTCTCTGTCTCAATATGGATATAATTATAGATTAAGTCCATAATGAGAGTGTGTGAGCATGAAATGGTGAATGATATGACAGCAGCACAAGCACCAAAGGCGGCAGACAAGAAGAGAATGGCTCAGGTCGGCTTCAAAGCTGCTGTAAAAATAATGGAAGGATGGGGCTGTACCGGCGCAGACATGCAGCGAATTCTTCGCATGCCAAGGTCTACATTCCAAAAGTACAAGGCGAACCCAGACACTATATCTATGGATGATGATCAGCTTGAGCGCTTAAGCTATATCGCAAACATTCACAGTAGCCTTCGAATCATCTTCGATAACCAAGAGAACGTTCAGGGTTTCATGTCGATGGAGAACAAAAACGCTTACTTCGAAGGGCAGACGCCTTTATCTATTATTAGTAGCGGCAAATTCGCTGATCTTTACGAAGTGTTCTGTCGTGTCGACGCGTTACGTTCAGGTCAATGGGGGTAGCATGCCGAATGCGAGAGAAAATCAAGCGGTAGGTTATAGGCTCATTCCGTCTAAGTACCCGACGATTGATTTGTTTGATGATGTCCTTAATCCGGAAGACTTTGAGGTGATGTATCAACTGCAAGCATTGACGAATCCACGTATTCTCGATGAAGTGGGTGATGTTTCCCTGATTAAGCCTGAGGAAATCCCGTACCACTGTGAACGTGGTTGTAGCTATGCGGTAGCCGCCTTTACGCACATTAACCGTGATGGCTCACGCTTTGCTGATGGCAGCTTTGCGATGCTTTATATTGGTGACACCGAACAAACCGCTGTAAAGGAGGTCATGTATCACCAGCGCAAGTATTGGGCTGGCGTTAATGGGCTTCACTATGATCGTTTGGTGTTTAGGGCGCTTCGTTTCACATTTGATGATAATAAGGTGATTGATGTGTGCGACAAGCCAATGACAGATCTAATTTACGACCTGATTGATTACTCTGCGGCTCAGGCGCTTGGCCGCCAGGTACGGCAAAATGATGCATTATCAGGGATCCGCTACCACTCAGTGCGAAATGAAGGGAGGATTTGCTGGGCGATGTCTACGCCACAGGTGGTTAGCGATGTCATCCAATGCTTCCACGCAGAAATGATTTGGAACGGGAAAGAAATCAGCCAGGTTGAGAAGATTTACGCAATGGACTGAGCGGTACGGCTGTATGTTAACAAACCAATCTTAAGTGCGCATTATGTATGTTATGTTAAATAAGGTATTTATCAGATGACGAATCGTATCGATAAGACAAGCGCCTTGACTCCTCACCTCCATTTTCTCTCCCCTTCAGTATTCTGACGCGATGATTCAACATAACTGACTATTTACCATAAAATAGCTAATCACCACTTTCTTTAATCAACTTAGTTCAAATGCTCCGCTTGACCTAAGATGCTTCAATCACGCAGTGATAAGCCAAACAAGATCAGCGTTATTGCTATCTTATACTTCTAGCGCATTGAAGCGTCAGTTCGCCAAAGTCACGGCAATTGCTGTTGTGACCAGCCTGTTCCCCGCATTTCTTGCGGCGATAGAAAAACCTGTGATGGTCAAAGCAAATACCCACAAAGATTGATAGCTTACTTCTGTAAGGAACTCACCGAAGTATTGCTTCGCGACCAGCAAGGCAAAAGCAGTGACAAAAGACACTGCCGCTGCATCCCGATACAGCAAATAAGCTCTGTGAGTTGAAATCACTTCATCCTGCTTATTGGATGGACGATAAAATGTCTTGTACCAATAACTGTTCTGCTCACTACTATTTTGCTTTAAAGAATCAAACTCGGCCACGTGGGCTTTCAGGGACTCGGTATCAATACGCTGGTCTTTCTCTGCCAACGGTATAAAACGATGCCCAGGTAATACATCGTGCCATCGCCAAAATACTAAGACACTTTTCAGGTCAGCAGGTATGAGGTGGCTAAGCCACCCTGAAACCGCACCTATTGCTAACATCGAACCACTCGTGTCTCTTAGTATATCGACATAGCTGATATCAAACACATTTTGATTAACCAGTGATATCACGGCGAATTGAAGAACCATCAGTACTGAAAGCGGGACAATGTTATTAGCTTTTATAGAGATTCCTGCCATTATGCGACCTCTTCTTCATAGTCGAAGTGATATGGCTCAGGATCCATACTACTCCACCCATCTCGGCTAGGCGCATTGAAATTGTGGCAAATACCGGTACCTCTCGTCGCTAGAGCTTTGACTCCTCGGTGTGTGAAAGCATTCATCACGGCTTTTCGTGGGTGCTTCGGCTCGCCGTATTTAGCTGTGGAGGCGATTGCTGTGATATTTCGAGAAGTTCCTTGGCTAATCGGCTCACCAACCAAACGATTTAGCACTGTCGTGCCGATATTACGTTTACTCCCATGATGCGGGATCTGTATAAATCGAAGGTCTGCTCCACTGGTACACTGCTCGATTTTATCTGCCGCGTGTTCCAGACCCTGGATGCCAGCATCACCTGTAAAAACCGAGCGTCTTCCCTCTACTATCAATTGGGTGATCACACTGGAGTTGTTCTTCGCTGATGTGATCCCTTCATCATCAATCTGATCTTCGCCCCAAGTAGCGAAGAAACGATGAATAGATGCAGCTGCTTTGTCAAAAAAACTTTCTAATGCACTTGTTCCACTCGCTTTCTCTGGCATACCATCGAAATTAGGAATGAGAGATTCGTAGTATTCGACGGAAGGACCTAGCACCTTAATCCCGCCGCCTGTATCCGTTACGCCTGTGAAAGGCTCACGTACGTTAACCCCTTTCGACTCAGCCTGCTCAACCAGTGCCCAAGCTTTTTCAAGGTTTTTCTTAAGGCGCTCCCCTAAGCTTTTGTCCGTTACGCGCCCGTCTATGAATTTGCTAGCAAGCCCTTGGTTATGCAGCCACGGCTGATGAATCCAAAGTTCTTTTACTTCGAGTTCATTGAGTACGGGTTCTAACCCGTTGATGTGGTCTTGATCAGCATGAGTATTAATAACCAAATCCACTCTGGACGTCCCGAAACAAGTTGTGATGTGATCAATAATCTTTGAACCTGTGCTTTGAAAGCCACCGTCAATCACTACTACCGTTTGTTCGTCACGGTGCCCGTATAGATTCCCGTAGCGAAGTACAATCGCGTCACCACTCTTCGACTCTTCCCCAACACCTAAAAAATCAATTTCGTAACCCATCACTTTTTCCTCTTTCTATAAACGTTGAGAGTTGCTAATCAACTAGCATGCCAACTTTTAAAGTATTGTTTTATAAGGATAATAAGACGGAGTAACAACAGAGGTTTGTGATTTTTATTACTAGTGGTAAATTTTATTACTGTCGGTAACTTAAAAATAACTAGTAGCGAAACTAAGCATAAGATTGCATACCTTGTGCTAATTAGGGATGCGACGTCCAAACTCCCCTTACAAGGTTAAAGTCCTCATACTGAAGCGATGTGTTGTACGATTTAGCGTTCACTTGTAATAAGCCGTTTGGCATTGGAACGATGTCCGTGAGCTCTTGACGTTGTTCTATTGCCGCTGGCTCTGAGAATCCTCTGTCGTAAATCAGCCCACCTTTGGCTGTAAATAAACCTCGAGAATGCAAGAAGCCCGATCCCCCATCATCGGCGCAGTACCAATACAGCTTAATGTTTTCAGGCATCTCCCCCTTAAACTCGACTAAAGCTTGCTCTGTTTGCACCCACGGTGGTTTCCTATCTTCTTCCGAGAAGACATGAAATTCTACTTCATCTTTCTCGCATACCTTCATCAACTCTAGAAGAGTCTTGCGACTTCCTAGCTTGGTGGCGCAAATATATGGGTCGTAGATTGTTACCTTTTCTGCACCAAAGAGAAGACCCGATGCTGCACTCGCTAAAGATTTGGCTTCGCGGTTATAACGAGACACATACATAAAATCAGCATCGTTTAAATCCATCAGCGATGAAACAAATACTGGCAACTCATCGAGGGACTCTTCAACCAAACGATGGAATTGACTGATATCATGGCTATTTTTAGCCGCCTCGACCCACGCATCTCCTTCATAAGCCCTTCCAAATGATACCAATTTGCTTGATTGTAAATCTCTTAGTTTTTCAATTGCTCTGGTTAGCGTAGTACCATCAAGTTCAGCGTTAAGCCGCTGAGAGACTTCCTTGAACCAGCTTTTGGGAAAACGTGATAGCACCGCTCCTTTCTCGTAGCCCATTCTTGCTTCAAGAACCATGAGATCAGTTAAAGAATTAATTTGACTTGGCGCTATCGCAAACTCCAAATGCAACATCAGAATAGTTCCTCTCTTCTTTCTTCGAAGAAGCCGTTTGGCCACGGCGCATCAAACTCACCCTCATCGGTTGTTTTGATGGGAATTAAACGCGTTTTACCGTCAGATTGCTCGCAGAAAACTATCTGTACATCGTTTTTCTCACAACCAAATGGTTCGTATTCGATCGCTTCATCGGCGGTTTCTCGCCGACGTTTTAACAGCCTCAACATCAAGTGTTCACTATGTGTTTCGATAAGAAACATTCTATCTGGATTGTTCTTGATCGATTCCAGCATCATATCCCCTAATGCTAACTGCCATTTTGGGTGAATATGCAGCTCAGGCTGTTCACAAGACACAATAAGATCTTGTTCTAGTGATGTAGCAACCACAAACGGAAACACTTGAGATACCCCTACCCCGACGCTGGATGGCAATAAAGGAATATCGGTATGAGCATCTTTCAGGATGACTGACTTTTCGCTCATACTGGGCTCACCGTATGACGGGGATTCGAAGCAGTAGTTAGTGCCGAAAAACTGACTACTAATGAACTTTTCATTGGTTTTGGTTTTTACCCTTTCACTTGAAAAGGCAAAGGACTCCCAGCCTGCTGTACCATCATACCAACGCTGAGAGCTTGTCTGTTTGTTTAAAACGGTCGCTCGGGTTGGTACCATCCGCAATGGTCCAATATGGATAAAGTCTTCGAGTTTATTGACTAATAGCTTTAGAGGGGCGAATGCTGCTTGCGATAAGGCGGCCTCAGCAAATAGCTGAGCGGCTAAAGGATGATCTTCATAAACATCGGTCCAGTCGACATGGAAGTTTGATAGATCCAGCCTTTGCTGAATGTTCGGTAGCGCATCTTGGCCATGAATCGAGACATCTTCCCATTGGCCGGAATCAAAAATATTGTCGACTTTGAATAATTCCGCCACTTCCCAGTGTGGTAATGGCTGATAGTGAACAATTTGACATTCTGGACGGCCTGCTTGGGCGGTTGTTTTGAAGTATTCGATGCCCTGGCTACGACACGCATATCGGCTTATATAGGCTCGGTTTTTAGTGGCATCCCATCGCACATCGATTTCAAACGAGATGGTGTCAGCGTCTGACTCTGGCGTAAAGCCTAAATGAGTTTCTAGCAACCAGCTCTCAGAATCTGACAAGTAGTCATCCCAGATATCCGCTGCGCTATCGCGAAAGTCCAGGGTGGCGCCCAGCGTGATCACGCTATTTAAGTCTTTGCCATAAACAAGATTCTGAAACCCACCAAAATAAAGTGACTCACCAGCGATTGAACTGTACTGTGCATCAAAATTACGTTTAGCGATCACTTCATACAAATACAGTAGTGCATGTAAGACTGTGCTTTTTCCCGTACTGTTTGCACCGAAGAACAACGTGATGGGAGCGAGCGGAATGGTCGCTTTATGCTTGATGCCTTTGAACCCACCCACGGTGAGCGATGTTATTTTCATGATCACCTAACCTTTATCTAAGAAGAGGCATCCGAAAATACCTCGGAAATTTATAGCTGGCCTGCGAAAGCTTTTTGGGATAGAGATTTAAACACTTCATCCATATACTTGCTTTTAACAATTGCATTTTGTTTCATTCTATTTACTTTGTTATGGACGGTGAGAAATTCATCCTGTTGCTCTTGTGGAGGCAGAGCTATTGGTGTCTTTGATATTAAACCAACATTAAGAGTGGGTTGAGCGACCGCACGCGTTTCTTTTTGAAAGTACCCTTGAATAACCGGACYTTGCAAATATCTAAAAATATACTCTCTATTTACTGAGTCTCTTAGGGGAATACGAGTAACAGCTCTAGCTATGTTCCACCCAACCATCGACTCGTCAACCCAACCAACTTTACCAATAGAGCCCACACAAGCTATTAAAATTTCATTTCCTTTTAGGCGAGAGTTGCGATGCTTTTCATCCACCGATGATGAAACTCTTCTAACTTTAGATAATGGTGTACCTGAGTCATACAGGTCTCCGGAACGCACCAAAGGCACTCCGTTCTCATCATCATCTCCCGGCTGTACGACTCCATAGTTCAACTTATCGCCTTCAGAAATCAGCTCCGCAAGACGTTTAACTTCCCACCCCTTCGGATTCGTTACCGGATCACCAAACATATCCAAAAATACGCTGCGTAAGAACTCATCGGCAAGGTCAATGGCTTGTTTGCGTTTCTGGCGAATGGCATCGGCTTTATCTAAAATGGCAGCGATGCGTTTTTGTTCTTCTAGTGGTGGGAGTGGTACATCAAGCCCCTTGAGGAAATTTAAGGTAATCCCTTTTACTGTGGCACCTTTTCCTTCACTCTCAATGTACTTTGCTTTCGATTCCAGAAACCTAGAGAGATAATCCTTATTAAGAGCTTCTTCATCGTTCACAATTAGCGCTTTCAGGTCTTGGTTGATAGCTAAATCTACGCCTGCTACAGCTACTTTACCTAAAGCCATTCTTGTAGGAACAATAATTGTACCTCTAGGAATTATGTTCGTAGCTGATTTTTCTACTCCCAACAGCGTGATCGAATCTTCGGTACCTAATAATAGACGAGACTTAAGGTCCTTAACTGAGGCCCATGGAATATTGCCGTTCCAGTACTCTTTAATCTTCTTACTTGGAGTACCACCGCCTTTAATCGAAACTAAGTTACCTAACTTCTTCGTTGGCCAACTCATAGCATCGACTCCAACTCATTCAGGTCAGCTAGAATCTCATTCTCTAGCGCTTTGAGTTTTCCTAGAATCACTTTAGGCTCTTCGTAGCTTTCTTGCTCGTAGACTACTTCTTTGTAGCGGTTAATCGATAAGTCGTATTTGTGCGATTTGATGTCATCTTTTGTGACCAAGAATGCTTTTTGGCTTTTATCTTTCCATTGTTCGGTTGACTCACCGGCCATGACTGCTGCTTGGTAAGCTTTGTACTGCTTAACTAAGTCCGGCAAATCGTTATCTTTGATTGGTATACGCTTATCATCCAAAGATTTGCCATCAGCCTGTACATCGTAGAACCAAACGTTATCGGTACTGCCACCTTTGGTGAAAATTAGAATGGCAGTAGAAACGCCAGCATAAGGCTTAAACACTCCGCTTGGTAGTGAGATCACCGCTTCCAACTGGTTATCTTCTACGAGGTGTTTACGTAGGGTTTGGTGCGCTTTGGAGCTGCCAAATAACACCCCATCAGGGACGATGGTGGCAGTGCGGCCACCCACTTTGAGCATACGTTGGATCAGTGCGACAAACAGCAGTTCAGTTTTTTTGGTTTTGACGACTTTGAGTAATCCTGGGTCGACATCTTCTTGGTCCAAACTGCCCTTAAAAGGTGGGTTAGCCAGGATAATATCAAAGCTATTTTTGGCTTCATTCGGTGAGTGTTCGATAAAACTTTGGCTTAACGTATCTTGATAGATGATGTTTGGCTGCTTCACACCGTGCATTAAAAGGTTCATGGCTGCCACACGCAGCATGGTGGAGTCAAAATCAAAACCGTGGAACATGTCTTCGTCAATGTGCCAACGTTTGGTGAGCAAATCCCCTGCATACAAGTAGTTGAATTCTGGGTTGCCATGCACATCTAAAACAGGATTGCCCTCGGCATCCAAAACTGGCTCTTTTTCTGTTCCCTCTGGGGATGAGTATTTCTCTAGCAAGTAGTCGTAGGTCTCTGATAAAAAGCCCCCGGTGCCGCATGCTGGATCGCAAACGCGATGGGTTTCATCGATGTCGAGCATTTCAATCATGGCGCGGATAATGTGTCGCGGCGTACGGAACTGACCATTAATACCGGCGGTGGTTAGCTTAGAGAGCAGATACTCGTACAAATCCCCTTTTATGTCCTTGTTTGCTAGCGGAAGTGCGCTTACCAATTCAATCGCTTTAACAAGCAGTGACTGCTTTTGAATCATCAGTTGGGCGTCTTTCATAAACTCCGCAAACAAGGCGTCGTCATCGGTGAGCTGCTTGAAATATGGAAACAGCTCGTCTTTCACCAGTGGATAGAGCTGCTCAGCACTCAGGTGGCGAAAGTTCTCCCAGCGGATGTGCTGTTTGTCATCTGGAAAACGACGATTAAAGGGTTGACCTGTACGCTCGCTTCGCTTTTCGTCAATACGCTCGTTCATGTCTAACATACGGGCGTAGATCAAATAGGTAATTTGCTCAATGACGGTTAACGGGTTAGTAATGCCCCCGGTCCAAAACTCTTCCCACAGCTTGTCAATTTGGCTTTTTAACGCGCCTGATGTAATCATTTTATGGTCTCTTTTGTTCTACTTGGGCCGATTGTTAACAATACGGCACGCGAAAGACGGCTTAGATGGCTGTAGTGTACTTAGTACCGTGCGTTAACCAAAAGGTTAATTAATCACTTTTTCAATGCTTGGCTGTTTCTTACCCAAATGGACGCTGAAACGACGCACAAACTGTTCCACCACATCCGCTTGAGCAGGGATGGGGAATACGCCATCTAATCCAGCATCATCAATTTGATTGAAAGGCGCGTCGTACAACTGTTCAATATCAACGCTACCGTAGCGACAAAGGTGATTTTTGAGCATACCGATAAAGCGTTGCTGCCTTGAATTAAGTTGTGTATGTACTTGCTGAACAAACACGGTGAATTCGCCTTCAATGGCTTTGGCGTCCATGCCGACGATAGTCCGCAAGATTTGATCCAGCCCAGCGGTGGACTCGGGAAAGAATGCCTTCAAAGTAGATAAATCGACACTGGGGTTTTGGGTATGAACAAGCGCATTGAGCGTGTCCAAATCTGCTTGTGTTACCGGTTGCCCCGCACGAATTTTCTGTAACACCTCGTTTGATTCAAAAAGTGGCGTGAGCGTTTTTTCGACTTCTTGTTTGTAGATCTGGTAGTCGACGGTAACAATATCGGTCTTCAATGCTTCGGTACGATATTCGCCGACATCCTCTTTGACATCCAAAACGGGTGTTTGCATCGGTGGCGGTATCGCCCCTTTATCGCGTAAATGGATGATACTGCGAAGTTCGTTTCTGCACACTTCTAAGGTGTGGTGGTTAGCATCGTCCCAGAAGTTGGCCTCCTGCACCTGCTTGATAGCCTTGGCTTTACTGCGTACTTCGTTAAGGTGCATGGAAAGTGTGGCGACCTTCTCCATAATGGGCATGGCAGCAATGCCAGCTTTCGAAGGCTGTTTTAACTTAATCAGTTCAAGCTCTAGGAATAGAAGATCAAGACGCAGCGCCTCACTTTCACCGGCAGTGGGTTTCCATTGCATCAAAGGGGCCATTGTTGACCACAGTAACGCTTTGGTTGCTGGCGCCATCTGATGTAGCGTTTTCTCGTTGCTCAACTGTGCTTTGACCTGCCAATTTTCGCGAATCGCAATGGTTTTGTCGTTAAGTGCATCAATATCGGCTTTAATTTGTGACACCACGCTATCGAAGATATCCATCTCTGCTCGTTTTAGAGCCTCTTCTGCCAAGGTTAGCCGTGCCTCAAACACCTTCTGCGCGAGCGATTTGCCTTGCGAACCATCATCTTCGTCTGGGTTCATTTTGAAGTACTCAAAGTTGCTCCAGTGATCGAAAATCAAGAAGTGCTGTTTATGCTCACCTTGGCCAAATAAGTTTTCACATAGGCGAGTTCCTCGCCCAACCATCTGCCAAAACTTCACCTTTGACCTGATTGGTTTCGCAAACACGAGGTTGATGCATTCTGGCACATCAATACCTGTGTCAAGCATATCTACAGACACGGCGATGGTAATGTCGTTTTTGCTGCCTTCGGCGCTTTTGAAGTTGTCGATAAGCTCATCAGCGCGTTCGTATTTCGAGTGGATCACTCGACAAAAATTACCACCGAGATCGGGATACATTTCCGCAAATAATTCGGCGATGAGTTCAGCGTGTTTGATGTTGCGGGCAAAAATGATGGTTTTACCCGGCAATTGGTTGTTGGCATCTTTGAGACCACGCTCCATCAGGTTGCGGATAATCGCGCGGTTCGTATCTTTGTTAAAAATCGCTTTATCGATTAGCTTAGAATCAAAATCGAGCTCGTTAGGGTCGGTGCCCTGCTCTTCTAACTCAGCGATTTGTTCATCAGTGAGCTCATGGCCTTTGATGCCATCGCGTAAAAACTTGGTGGTATGAGAAACGACTTTGAAGGGAACAAGATTACCCTCTTCAATAGCTTGCTCTAATGGGTAGTTCGCGGTTGGCATTTTGTAATCACAACCGAATAACTGGCTGGTTGAGCGAGAAATCATCTCAACGGGGGTGGCGGTTAAGCCAACTTGTAACGCATCAAAATACTTAAAAAGCTCACCGTATTTGTTGTAAATCGAACGGTGTGATTCGTCGGCAACGATGAGATCAAAATGGCCAACGTCGTACTCTTCGTAGGTTTGCATCATCCCTGGATAAGTCGCAATGACAATGCGCGCCTTACTCGCAAGGTCTTTACTGCTTTTGCCTTTTTCGAATAATGGCTCTCTTGTGAATTCGTTGAATGCATTGGCGGCCTGTTTACGCAGTTCTTTACGATCACATAAGAACAGTATCCGTTTCGCCCAGCCGGCGTTGAGTAAGCGTTTTGTCAACGCAATAGAAACACGGGTTTTGCCTGTCCCCGTTGCTTGCACAATGAGTGCTTTACGGTGCTTATCGCTAAAGCGCTCACACACTCGAGTAATCGACTCTATTTGGTATAGACGACCGGCAACGTCGGTATCGATCGGTGTGTTATTCAGGTTGGTCTTTAAAGAACGTTGCTGGATAAGGTATTGCAGGCTGTCTTTGGAGTAGTAACCAAACAGTTTACGTGGTACATAGCCCTGAGAATCATCCCATAGCCAGATATCATAGCCATTAGTGTAAAAGATAACTGGCCGTTGACCCGTTTTTCTCTCTAGCGCGTCGGCGTAGATTTTGGCTTGTTCTTGCCCTGCTCGCGCATCGACGCGTGTTTTCTTTGCTTCTATAACAGCCAGTGGTTTGCCGTTGTCGTCCCACAATACATAATCGCAACGGCCTTTGCCTGATGGCGTTGGTTGACCATCAACTTCATACTCTTTTGCGACTTGCTCGGTACTCACTTCTGCTAGCGCAACATCCCATCCTTGGCTGCGTAACTCGGCGTCAATTAGGCGCTTTCTCGTCTCAGCTTCGTTAAAATCAAAGCTGTTTTTCAACTTAAGCGTATTGCGTTTTAGCTCATCCGCTTTGGTTTGATCCACTGCCAATGTGCTTTTACTCGCTGCTTGCTGAGCGAGCCGTTGCGCTTCTTTAGCCTCTTCAAGCTCTTTTAACGCCTGCGTAAGTTGCTCATTGTTCTGAGCAAGCTTTTGCTGTAGCTGTTTGTTTTTACGCTTGAATTCAGCTTTTGACTCTCCGTCTAGCGGTGCATTGTCCGGCTGCGTGTAGCGCGGACATTCTTGTTGTGAACCATCTCCATAAGCGACGAAAAGCCAGCAACCAATAAGGTAGGACTCCTTGAGCAGCCACAGCGCGTCATGTTGATTGACATACCCATCATGTGCGGCTTTGTTGCCACCTTTACGTATGGCGTGAAACTTGTCGAGAATGTCTTTGTGGATAATTGCCGTAAACGATGCGCCGGTTAGCTTGTCGTAGATAGAAGCGTTGGGCAACACCGGCAGGCGCAACTCTCGATAAAGATAGCCAACTATTTTTTCGACATAGCAGCGCAGCTTAACCATCGCACTTTGAGGATCAGTTACCGCATAGTTTTCAGCAAATGCGCCTAATTCAGCCAACTCGGGCCAGTCTTTTCTGAGATGTTCAAAGTTCACTGACGTTTTCACTCTTATTGTACTCCTGACCTCAATCAGCAATTGGCATGCCACTCGGGTGTCATTTGCTCGCCTATTCTTCGATGCCTAGCTTCGTCATCCAGCCGCTTAACGTCTGGTGACTCTTCAGTCCTAGAGCTTCCGCCGCTTTCGATTTATTACCACGACTATACTCCAAAGCCGAATGAACTGCATTTTTTCTTATACTATCAATATGTTGCTGAATGTCTCCCGGGACGGTAAATGCGCTCGAGCCAGCCCGGCTCTTACACGCACTCAATACCGAAGATTGGAGATCTTGAGCTGAAATAGAGTTAGACTCTGACCACAAAACAGCTCTGTTTAAGGTATTCCAAAGCTCCCTGATATTGCCAGGCCATTGGTAAGACTGTGCAAACTTTATTGCATCATCGGAAATTTTTTTACTATCAAACAGTGGATGCTTTTCAGTTTGTTGATTGATTTCGGTCATCAGGACATCGATGAGTGAAGGAATGTCCTCAACTCTCGATCTCAGTGGCGGCATTTCAATAACACCTACTGCGAGTCGATAAAACAGATCTTCGCGAAATGTCCCCTCTGATATCATCTGAAAAAGGTCTTGATGTGTTGCCGCAATAATGCGCACGTCGATCGTCTTCGTTTTAACGTCACCTACCCGAGTGATTTCTCTTTGTTGTAGCGCTCGGAGCAATTTAACTTGAACGTTCAGTGGAAGCTCTCCAACTTCATCAAGAAACAAGGTACCGCCATCCGCTTGTTCAAAAAGCCCTGCGTGATCGCTACCTGCCCCAGTAAACGCTCCTTTTACGTGGCCAAACAAAACAGAGTCAACCAAGCTTTCTGGTAATGCGCCACAATTAACCGCTCTAAATGCCTTGTCGGCTCGAGAGCTGGCATTGTGAATGGCTGTCGCCATCACTTCTTTGCCTGACCCACTCTCGCCTAGAACAAGGGCTGGTAAATCCGATAACGCAAGGCGTTGAGCTTTTTTAACCAAATGTCGCATGGTGGTTGACTTAGCAGTAATTGAGCCAAATGCCGGATCTAATTTAGGGTTATCGGAAGTAAGTTCCTGCAAGGCGTCGGTGGAAGCTTTGGTGTATTCAGTGGCGAAATCGACTGGGATCTCAACTTCAATTAAGTCGCCCTTGGGAGAGGTTTGTATTAACTGACATTTTCCAATACTCTTACCAAGCAATACAGAAATGACAGCCATGGTTGGTGACCCAGAAGTGAGGTTGAGATAGATCTGATCTGCATCAACAGAAATTGCATGAAGTTGTTTCTGCATCACCTTTGTTATCGATGAATAGTCAATCGGGGATGTTATGCGAACACGTTGAATCGTTACTGTGGTTCTAGAGCGTCCCGCGCAAGCGAGCTTTTTCATCAACCAATCTTGATAGTCATGCCACTCATCATCCCATGCATTGGCAAGGATAATGATACGGTCAAGCACTTTACCCTTAAGCGCAATCGTGGCGATAGAAGCGGGCTTATCCGCTTTCATATGATCGAGGTCTTTCCTTCCCAGCCAACTAAGCAACGTTGCCATTTTAACGTCCGTAACTATTTTTACCTTTAGAGAGAAAGTTTACAGTAAGTGGCTGAGAGTTGATATTACCTTGACCAGATAGATAGCCATCTGTCACACATCGTACTGCGGTATAAGTGCACTCGGCTTATGAGGTGTATTTCTTACCTCGGCGGACGGCGCTAATAAGGTGATGGCGGCAGGCGTTCAAAGTCATCAATCACTTTAACCATGTTGGGTGGCGTATCACTCCATCGCCAAAATACGATATTTTTCATGTCCTGAGTGGCTCCACGCGCAAAACTTGGCACAATAATGGCGTTGACCTTTGCACTGATGAGCTGCGTCGATAAGTACCAACTATCGGGCGTTTGCTGCTGGGTCACTTGATCTAACCAAGCACAGCTTAGCGTCGAGGGCTTGATGCCACAGTTTAGAAGCACTGTTTCATCGGTCAGATCGAGTACATTGTCGCAGTCGACATCATATTGACATATTGTCAGAGGCTGAGCTTTAAAACGAAACCCCTGCTGAGCCTCGACCCATGCACCTGATTGAGACAGTGAGGTGTATAAGGCGCCAACACCTTTTGGGTTAAACCGACCACCGTTGCGTCTTGCCCCTTCACCACTGTTAGGCGCGTATGACCAGCGAGGGTTATGGCCACGAAATACCGCACCTTCAAATTTAAACAAATGGTCCTTTAGCTTCTCTTCACGCATAACCGCCTTCGCTCGTATGATTGAGGTAGGCTCTGACCGCATCTATTCGATCGTGCTTAACCAGTTGTTCTGCGGTTAATCCGCCAAACTCTGGCAGCCCTTCGCTCCGATACCACGCGTAGGCATGAAATTCATTCCCCGTCCACGGAAGGATTCGGTTGATCACTTCTGTGCAGTTACGTAGTTGTTGCTGCGCCTTGATTGTTGAATATCGTTCGGTGCGACTCAGCGTGGAATAAGGTAACCCAGACAATGACGCAATTTCTTTCAAATTTGTATGGAAAAACGCGGCCATTTTGCTCGGTTCAACGATACCTTCTGCGTTCATGACTACATCTAAAATAGATCGGTTCATCGTAACCACCATGTCATTTAAATTTGACTTATATACGTCTAAAATGGATGACATTATGACAGTTGTCAAGCTGGGCTAAAATACAGCAGAACAGCAGGTGTTTACTGTACCGGGAACACAAATCACGGTTTGCTCCGGATGAATTCCACCCGTTAACCTTTTTAGGTTCAGCAAGGTTTGCTACAGTTCACCAGTCATTAGATCATTCATTATAAGGATAACCATGAAAGCGCACATTTGGGCGTGTTTGCTCGTGGCGTTAGCCAGTTTTGGCGCGATAGCTCAGGACGAAAACGATGTTAAGCATACTAAGGCGGCCAAAGAGCCAACATCGTACGCCGAGCAAAGTATTTACGATAAACCATTGATGGAAAGGTATGTTTTGGATGAGATCCGGAACTTAAGAACCGATTTCCAAGCGTTAGAAAAACGTATGGTCACAGAGATCACCGACCGTGAGCTCGACGTGGCGGATAAGTCACTCAACTACGCTAATGTGACAGTGACCTACTTCTTTTATCTCATCGCGGGCGCAGCATCGCTCATTGCCCTCGTTGGCTGGCAGTCGTTGCGTGATATTAAGACCAACACCAAAGAACTGGCGGATCAACAGTTATCTGAAATTGCAGAGCAATATGAGCGCAAGTTCCAAGCGCTCGAGCGAGATTTGAAGCGTAAAACGCGCATTATTGCTGAAAATAACAAAGAAATTGAACGCATTAACGAAATCCATAACTTATGGTTACGTGCGCAGCATTCGCAGACGCCAGAGCAGCGGATGGAAATTTATAATGAGATACTCAAAATCCGCCCTGGTGATCTCGAAGCGTTAACTCACAAAGCGGATGCCGCGATGGAAATGGGTGAATACCATTGGGCGCTAAGTATTAGTAACCGTGTCTTGGAAGTGGATGAGCGCAATGCTAATGCCCTATTCCAACGCGCTTGTGCTTATGCAAGGTTAGGTGCCGAGGACCAAGCCGTGTCTGACTTAGAGCTGGCGATAGCTGAAAGTGCTTCATTGCGTGAAGCGGCTCGAGAAGAGGCCGACTTTGAATCACTGCATGGTCACGAGCGGTTTGATCTGTTGATTGACCCTGATGGACTTATTTAAGCAACAAAAAACGTAAACGAAAAAAACCAGGCATGAGATGTTGCCTGGTTTTTCTTTTTACCCGCCGGCCAGTTTGACTGTGTGGCCTTTCTTTTCTAAGTGCGTTTTGATGTTGTCGCGCTTATCCCCTTGGATCTCAATCACGCCATCTTTCACTGCTCCCCCGCAACCACATACTTTTTTGAGTTCGGCGGCGAGCTGTTTTAATTCAGCATCATCAAGGTCTAAGCCAGTGACTAAGCTGACGCCTTTACCTTTGCGCCCTTTTGTTTGGCGCTGGATACGAACAATGCCATCCCCTTTAGGGCGTTGAGGCTTTTCGGGCGTTTCTTTGATTTTTCCAGATTCTGTTGAGTAGACTATGCGGTTTTCGTCAGACATGGTGATAGTTTTGCTTCGTTGAACATTTTAGACTTATACTATCAAAAGCAATGCTATGTTGGCAGTCACTATCCGCGCAGCTGCCCTCCATTCTTATCAATAAAAAGCTTTAATCCTGGTAGCGATCCCTTCATCAGTTTGCCTCGGACAATCATATACCAGCCCTTTTCATCTTTTTCTGGATCGTCGTTCATAATACGAAAACCATTATATTCTTCCACCTGCTTTTTTGACGATACGTCATCCTCTTCATCATCAAAATCGGCGGGATCGACAAGAATACTGGTGTCAGCCCACCACTCGATTGATTTTTTCACATTGTGCAAACTGCCAGATATCGATTTACCCCCGAGTCTAGCGCGGTAAACCTCTGTGGCCTCATCGCCACCTTCTGACTTTTCAATCGTATAACCACGATGAAAAAGGCGTCGGGTCATGTTTTTTCCTCCCGCAAATAGCCGTGTACGCCATGTTGCATTGAACTACGGCCTTGAGTCTGTTTTAGACTATTATCAGCCCTACTTAGAATTATTTCATTAATCCAAGCCATTAACGGACTTAGGGTCTAGTGTAATGGGACATAAGTCTAATATTTTTCATTGTAGTGTGTTAGACTGATAACAAACATATAAAGTTATAGTGCATTATGAAAAAGATTTTACCGCTTGAACCAAAGCATATTCCCGATAGCTTGGCCCTTTTCAATCAAGGCGTAGTCAGTTTGGATGAGTGGGAATTATTAACACAAGGCGCTTACAGTCGTAATTCATTACTCAGTTACCGTAATGACTGGCACGTATTTGCTGATTTTTGTCACGGCCAAGGGGTCACAGCCGTGCCATGTGCGATAACGACTTTGCGTCGCTTTGCCGAGCTTGCGGCTCAACACCGTAAAATATCGGCGATTCGTCGTGTCGTGGTCACCGTCGGTTTAGTACATCGACTACATCAACAGCGTGATCCCAGTAAACATCGCGAAGTAAAATACGCCATGGCTCGATTACTTCAGGCAAAGTTACCGGAAAGTAAAGAAGCCACCCCCTTTCACGCTCAGCACATGATACAACTCAATGAACAACTCGCCAGTTCGCAAAGACTGCAAGATCTGAGAGATCGGCTTGTATGGTCACTTTCTTATGAAGGATTGCTTAAACGCAGTGAACTTGCCGCACTGACCACAGACGATCTGATTACTCAAGGCACCCAAACGTTCATAATAGTTAGAGATCAACGGGTAGCATTGAGTGAGCAAACAGCGATGTTAGTCGCCCAGTGGTTGGATAAAACAGGAATGAATCATGGCCCCCTACTTCGTCGAATCAACAAACATGGCCATTTAGGTGAGACCGCATTAGACCCGTCATCGATTTATCGGGTCTTTCGACGCGCGAGTCGCTTGCTGGGTGAATCCGTTACTTTTTCTGGGCAATCGCCTCGCGTCGGTGCAAGCCGTGCACTTGCCAATAAAGGAATGACAATAAAACAAATCCAGCATCTTGGCCGCTGGAAAAGCCCCGCAATGCCGGCGCAATATGTCGGTAACACGATAGCAAGTGAACAAGCTAAAGCGCGATACCGACATAAGAAGCTGACGGAATAACTAGCTTACTCGCCGTCCCGTTGCATGGGTGATACGTGATGCGAGATATTCATCAAATGCTAACCCATGATGTTCGACCAATTTAGGGAACATGGAAATGGGCGTCATACCTGGAAAGGTATTAATTTCGTTGACGAGTACCGTACCGTTCTCAGTCAAGAAAAAGTCAATGCGCGACATGTCCTTTAATCGCAGTTGCTTAAACGCTTGATGGGCATAGTCGCGAATACAGGCAACTTGTTCCTCGCTAAGGTCGAGTGCTTCAATCTGTGTATTGCTCGAACTCCCTTCGCTGTATTTCTCTTCAAAGGTATAAAAACTCCCCTCTGGACAGCGTATTTCACCCGGCTTGGTGACAATAATTTCGTCGCCAACCTGAAACGCGGCCACCTCTAATTCACGCGGTTGAATCGCTTTTTCGATCAATACTTGGTCAGAAAACGTAAACGCATCTGCAATGCATGTTGAGAGCTGCTCTTCTTCAGTAACACGATAGCAGCCTACACTGGATCCTTGACTGGCCGCTTTGACGAAAACGCCTTGATGCTCAGCAAAAAAGGCAGACGCACGTGCCATGTTTTGGTCACTTTGATCGGTGATAAACACGTAGGGTGTGTTCGGAATGCCGAGGGCATCAAACCACAACTTCGAGGTAATTTTATTAAAGCAAATTTGGCTACCTTCCGGGCCGCATCCTAGGTAAGGCAGGCCGGTGATCTCGAGTAGTGACTGAATATCCCCCGTCTCGCCGGGAAAACCATGGAAGCAAGGGATCACATAATGAATTTGCCTATGCTCAACCTTGCTACAAAGCATGCCATCAGTATCAAGGTGACAGCGCATACCATCGTCAAGATGCCATCCTTCTTGGGTGATTTCGACTTTTTGGACATTGACTCGAGGGAGCTTCGCTAGCTGTGATTCAATATACTGCGCAGAAACGAGCGAGATATCGTGCTCCGCACCACCGCCACCGCACAGTAAAAGCAGGTTTAGTTTCGTCATTATTTTCTCTCACCACGTGCATTAACACGTTACCTGAATATACCGCCATAGTAGTCAAATGCGACGTTGCTTTCACCTATCGACGCGTATTTGTTGGTATTTTGGTGTTTGATTGCTGCGGGTTTGTTCAAAGCTGACCCAAGAGCCAGCTTCTATATTAACAGGCGCGGAGATTCGACTAGTTAACGCGTGTCATCTCAGGCGTTGATGAACGCTTAATGTCTGCGATGTCACGAACAAAAGGACCATACTGCTGAATGGTTTGCGGTAAAGCCTTAATGGCACGCTTTGCTGCATCTCGTGATGAATATTCACCATACAACAAGGTATACCAAGGTAAGCCGTCTACCATTTTCTTGTTGCTCCAAAGTGGCTCGTTACTTGGAAGCCGTTTGGCGTAATCAGTAAACCCGCGATCATGGCTAAGTGCCACAATTTGAATGGTATACCCTGGGCCCTGACTTGATGCTTTTACGGTTTGTTTTTTCGGCGCTGGCGACGCTTCCTCTTTCCAAGCGGATTGCTCTTTCGATACAGATCGTTCTTTCGATGCAGATTGCTCTTTCGGTTGTGGTGCCGAGGTTTTCACAGTCTCGCGCGTATCGGTTGACTCAATGGTCTGACTATAAATTTCAGTGGTCACACCACCACCACTGCATCCTGATAGCAGCAGCGCAACTGCAAGTAAGCCCAGTTTTTTCATTGTGATTCTGTCAGTTATCCAAATTTGTTTCATTGTGCCCCCGACCCAATAGCCATTCAACCAAAAGTTAACCTGTTACATAAGGTTTCCGGTGATAGCTCACAGATAGAACGTTAAACGACGTGCTTGAGTGTATCGTAACAGCCAGTTTCTGCCACACCCAGATCACATTGCGTTAAAAAAGACCGTTGATTTCAACGCTGAACCGATAGACTGGCTTCAGAGCTTAACCAATTGATGTGCCCACCGTTGATGACGCTGGGCGACGCTTTTTCGGAGGAAACTATGGCCGGCATCGATCAACTCCTCAAGCCTAAATCTATTGCGGTTATAGGTGCGTCCGACCGCAGCGGGCGCGCAGGCTACGTTATCACCCGCAACTTACAATCCGGTGGATTTCAAGGCCCTATCATGCCTGTCACACCTAAGTATCAAGCGGTTGCCGGCATTTTGGCGTATAAAACGATTGCGGACCTGCCACTTGTTCCCGACTTAGCCGTTCTCTGTACCCGTGGTGAAGCGACGCCAGCGCTTATCGAACAATTGGGAGAAAGAGGCGTTAAGCTCGTCATTGTGCTCGCAGCCGGGATGCGCGGCCAGCTCGACTCACTCGGCACAAGTCAGTACGCGATAATGCAACGGGTGGCACAGAGATACACCATGCGCGTGCTTGGCCCCAATAGTTTGGGCATGATTTTACCATGGCTTAACCTTAACGCATCCTTTGCACCTGTGCCGGCCAACAAAGGAAACATTGCTTTTGTCTCTCAATCAGCCGCCGTCTGTACCACTATTTTGGACTGGGCGCGAAATAAACGTATTGGCTTTTCAACCTTTATCTCATTGGGCGAAGCCTGTGATATTGATTTCCCCGAATTACTCGACTTTTTGTGTCGCGACAGTAAAACCGACGCGATTTTGCTCTACGTCGATTCAATTCGTGATGCACGACGCTTTATCTCCGCTGCGCGAGCAGCCGCCCGGAATCGTCGTATTCTCGTATTGAAAAGTGGTCGTACCCGCGGTGGATCTGTTGCTCTTGAGCAACTTAGTCAGACCAGTACAGGGTTAGATGCCGCTTACGATGCTGCAATTCGTCGCTCTGGGATGTTACGTGTGAACAACACGCACGAGTTATTTGCCGCGGTCGAGACGCTGTCTCACTCCGTTCCTTTACGTGGAGAACGGCTCGCGATTATCACTAACGGCGGTGGGCCGGCTGTGATGGCGGTTGACACGCTGATGGATGCTGGGGGTAAGCTAGCGACCTTGAGTGACTCAACGCTTGACGCCCTAAATCAGGTCTTGCCTGCAAGCTGGTCGCATACGAACCCCATTGATCTGGTCGGAGATGCTGACACGCAGCGTTACCAAGCGGCAATAGATATCATGTTAAACAGTGATGAGGCCGACGCGGTTTTGATCATGCATTCCCCATCGGTCACGGCACCTGGACTGGCGACCGCCAAAGCCATCATTCATTCATTAAAAGAAAACCCTCGCGCGCGGCGCTTTAATATTTTAACGAATTGGCAAGGTGAGGGAGACGACGCCACAGTCGCCCGGCTGGCGTTCACGCATGCCGGCTTCCCAACCTATCGAACACCTGAAAGCGCCGTGACTGCTTATATGCACTTAGTGGAATATAGGCGCAACCAAAAGCAATTAATGGAAACCCCTACCTCGACTGGACTCATGGACTATGACTTATTGGCCGCACGGGCGTTTATCGAACAAGCAGAAGACATTGAGCATCTCACCCTAACGACCCATGAGGTACGACCCTTTTTAGAAGCTTATGGTATGCAGGTTATATCTACCTGGCTCGCGACCGACGCGGTAGAAGCCGCCCAAATTGCCGAACAAGTTGGTTATCCTGTTGCCGTGAAGCTTCGCTCTTCCGATATTCGTCATAAATCAGATGTACAAGGCGTAATGTTGAATTTACGTACAGGGGCAGAAGTCGCTAATGCCGCTCAAGCGATCCTTGATCGCGTGTCTGTCACTTTTCCCAACGCCCACATCCAAGGATTATTGGTACAGTCGATGGCTCCGCGAGCGGGTGCCCAGGAGCTGCGCGTTACCATCAGTAATGATCCCGTTTTTGGTACCATCATTTTACTCGGAGAAGGTGGCTCTGATTGGGATGTCACCAAAGATGCGGCAGTCGGGATCCCGCCGCTTAATATGGCACTGGCGCGCTATCTTGTGATTGGCGCGATTAAAAGCGGTAAAATCAAGCAACGCGGCTTTCCTATTGCTATCGATGTACCGCGTCTATGTCAATTTTTAGTGACATTGTCACAAATGATCATTGATTGCCCGGAAGTCGATGAGCTCGATATCCACCCACTTCTGGTCGCTGGCGAGGAACTCACGGTTTTGGATGCATCGCTGCGGTTACGAGATTACGCGGGTAGCCAACAAAAGCGCTTAGCTATTCGGCCTTACCCTAAAGAATTGGAGCAATCGGTCACGCTTAAAAACGGACAAACCATTCTGCTGCGTCCTATTCTTCCCGAAGATGAGCCAACGCATAAGGCCTTTGTCGAAAAAGTGTCTGAAGAGGATCTATACCGCCGCTTTTTCTCTGACGTTGGCGAGCTAAATCATGAGGCGTTAGCGAATTTGACTCAAATTGACTATGACCGTGAAATGGCGATAGTGGCCACGTTCCCACTATCTTCCGGGAGAGAAGAAATCTGGGGAGTCGCGCGTTTATTGGCCGATCCTCAAAATACAGACGCCGAATTTGCGGTCTTAGTCCGCTCTGATTTAAAAGGTGTTGGTCTCGGCAGTGTGCTTATGAACACCATTATTAACTATGGCCGCCAGGCAGGCCTATCACGCATCACCGGGATGACCATGCCCAATAATCGAGGGATGATCGCACTCGCACAAAAATGCGGCTTTAGTATTGATGTGCAAATGGCCGATGGCATCGTCGATATGCAACTGCCGTTATCATCCAAAGCGTAAGCGAAGACAACGCGCGACCAAAGCTGGTCAATTCAATCCAGCGCCTTCTTCATTCAAGACGAGGACTTATTAATCGGTATGTCGCCTGCTTGCATGTAAGGCGCAAGTAAATTGGGCAACTGTCTGACTAACCAGGATTTAGCATTGCCCATTCGATTGCGCTTCCAGGCTACTCCGAACTTGAGCTGAAACGGCTCTCCCCCTTTTAGGCGTTTTAAACGTCCGGCGTTGAGATCGTCTTGGACCCAAAACCAGGGCAACGTCCCTATGCCTTGGCCATTCAAAATAGCCGTATATTTGTCATGCATGGAACTGACGGTTAAGCGTGGTTGATTTTCCAGCACATTATAGGTTTTCGGCTGCATACCTCGCGCCGTGTCAGCAACCGCGACGCCACGGTATTTGGCGCGAACATCGGGTACAACCGGGCGCGCTTCTTTATGTATCGGATGGTCGGGAGCGGCAACCCAATAGGCGCTCATTTCTCCCAGCGGCTGTACTTTTATCCCTTGAGGCACAGTATCGGGGATCGGCGCAATCAGTACATCTGCGCGCTCTTGTGCTAACGCCTCCCAACAGCCTGCTAGTATTTGCTCAGACAGTTTCAGTCGTGTACTACTCTTTTTAGCTAAACGCTCGATCAGCGGAAAAAAGAAGTCGCTCTTAAACAATCCATCGTAGGCAAGACAAATTTCCAACTCCCAGCCGTGAGCCAATGATGCAGCATCCGCCACCATTTCGTCTGCCGCTTTTAATAACATGCGCCCTCGCTCAACCAATAAATGGCCGGCATCAGTAAACGTCGCACGGTGGCCTGAACGATCAAAAATCACTAACCCAAGTTCGTCTTCAAGCTTTTGTACTTGATAGCTCAGCGATGAGGGCGCACGATTCAACGACTCAGCGGCAGCAGCAAAACTGCCTTTTCGCTCAATGGCATCAAGAACGTGTAAGGCTTCAAACGACAACATAATTTTCTCTCGATGATCACCCTAAAAAGGGCACGTAACAGATCTACACACTATATCAGGGTTTACCTTACCACCCTATGGTAAATCGAAGGGCAATCCCTCGTGAGGAAGCATTATGTGTTAGTCACGATAAATCAGGCATATAGCACAAAATAACCATCGATTTCGTTTCCTTTTTCGTCAAGGTGTCATACTCTGAAACAGAGGTGACAATGAGATTAGACCGTATAGAAATTGCAGGCTTCCGTGGCATCCGGCGCCTATCACTCCAAGTCGATGAACTCACCGTGTTAATCGGCGAAAACGCATGGGGGAAATCGTCTCTTTTGGATGCACTGGAGCTCGCACTCCATCCCAGTGGCGATAAACCTCAGTTTAAACGCTCTGACTTTCATGTTGACCATGCCCTTGGCGTCGCACCAGAACAACAATTTCAGATTATTCTCCGTTGGCAGGAAAGTTTTCCGGGGGAGCATAAAGCTCGCCGTTATCGTCGTTTTAAGCCGCTCTGGAACGGTGAAAATGCCGGTTGCCGAACTTTAGATTACTGTCTGAACGCGACCATGCAAGAAAGTAAAGTTTCGGTACAGCGTGTATTCTTGTCTTGTCAGGGAGAGATAATTGAAAAGGTCGACAACGATGCGCTCGCAAGCCATTTAATGCAGATCCACCCCGTTGTTAGGGTACGTGATGCCCGACGTATGCGGGTACCTGGGCAAATGGTCAATAAAGACAATACGCGGGTTGAGCAACGTTTAGATAATACCTATCGCCGTTTATTAATGATGCCTGGGCACGTTAACAAAGGGGAAATCAAAAGTGGCCTGCATGCAATGCGTCAGCTACTCGATCACTATTTTGCCGCTGACGAGCATAGCCGCGCCCCCTATCCCATTCATGCTCCTGGCGCGCTGTCGATTACCCATAATCAAATGCACCCCTTAGAAGCGGTTGCCGCCAATACATCTAACCAAAGCCGGCTCGTATTAATGGGGTTACTGAGTGCATTTGTGCGGGCGCGTGGCCCGAAACAACTCAAACGCAATGCCCGACCTATTATGTTGTTTGAAGATCCTGAAGGTCGGCTACACCCCACACTTTTAAATCAGGCATGGCGCCTCATCCAACTCATGCCCATGCAAAAACTGTTGACCACCAATAGCGGTGATTTGTTGGCTGGCGTTCAGCTCGATCATATTCGCCGGCTTGTACGCCATCCCACGGAAACACGTAGCCATCAAGTCCCTTCTCATCTACTGACGCAAGATGAACGTCGGCGTGTCACGTTCCACGTTCGCTTTCATCGTCCCAGCGCACTGTTCGCACGCTGCTGGTTATTGGTTGAAGGTGAAACTGAAATCTGGCTATTTAATGAGCTTGCACGATTACAAGGTTATGACTTTGCAGCGGAAGGTGTCCATTTAATTGAGTTTGCACAAAGCGGACTTAGGCCACTCATCAAGACCGCCAAGGCACTGGGCATTGAATGGCACCTTGTCGCCGATGGTGATATGGCAGGAAAGAAGTACGCAGCCACCGCGCGAGGACAAATCGAGCATCAGCCCGAAGGAGCAAGACTGACGGTACTGCCCGATAGAGATATTGAGCATTATTTATATAACAATGGCTATGAGCCGTTGTTTCGCGAGATGGCCGGCGTGGCGAGCCAGCAGCCGCACATGAACGATAAGCGTATCATCGCCAAGGCGTTAAAGCGCTACGCAAAACCCGATGCCGCCCTGGCCATTATTGCTTATACAGAAAATGAGCTGAATACGCCGATCCCTAAACTGCTCCGTTGGGTTATTCAACGTGCCATCGGGCTAGCTAGAGGCGTTGGATAACGCCTCAAACGCACTTATTGTTCGACGCGTTGGAAAAACAGCGTCACTTTGCCCACTTCAATGCCCCATTTTCGCATCGAGGTCACGTTAAAGAGATGATCATCATCTTGACGAAACATCCAGTCATCAAAGTGGAACTGATATTCACTCTCGCCAACAGGCACCACTAAATCATAGCGCCAATTCAGGGCATTACCCGCAACGACACCCCTTGCCTCGCCGACGATATCGCCAGCCGTCCCCGTATAAGTACCATCTTGATGACGCGTAATCGTCCACACGCGCGTTTGGGTTTCTCCGTCCGCATAGATAAACGATTCATCCAATGTGAGCGTGTCACCGTCGACCGTTCCCTCAATATCCACTTCGAAGCGGCGGGTTTGCTCCCCTGTAAAGTCTTGGACCATGCCCCACGCTTTGGTATGTCCATCAAAATACTCGAACATGTTGAACGCCGGCTCACGATCTTGATAATCATCGATATCCGCCGAACAAGCAGCAAGCATGATAACGCTTGCAAGGGTAAGGCATGCCCGGTTAAAACTGCGGGTCCACTTTGTCATGATGCTTCTCCTAATAATGCGCGCCGATGATCGGGGTACTCTGTGTTTTCTGATAACCAGATAGCTAAAAAGGCGTCGGCTAGATCTGTGTCATCGATCACTAATGTGGTGCGCCAATCTTGCCCTTGAGATTGATAATGGAAAACGCCTTTGTCCTTGTAGCGAACAAACGCAAGTCGATCGTCTTCGGCAATATCGCCCCACGCATCATTAAGCGCAGTTTGCCAGCGTTCACGTTGTGAAGCCGAATAACCTAAATGCGCCCATTGGTCGTTAGTGGCTTTCATCAAGCGCTCGTCGCTAATATCACGGGCATACGTGATCACCAGAGCATGAGGTAATGGTGGTTCGTAATCGCCTGATGGCGTGCGTAATGACGATTGATAAATCGTCCACCAGCCCCAAGTTAAGGTCGCTTCCCCCACTTCGGGCCATTGCTGCCAGGCCATCGAGCCGCCGGTCGTTGGCTGCTCAGCTTGCACGGAAGTTGCCATGGTGAGAATGAGGCTGGCGATAAGTACTTTCCATCCTGTCATTGTTGTCCCCTTGTTGCCGCCATTCGCGCCTCTACTTTGTGTTGTAACCAACGCATTAAGGCAACGAATAACACACTGTATATCGCCCAAACGCCGAGTAATACCACGCCCGTTATCCAAAAGGATTGCGGGAATGATAATGCACCGAGTCGCTCTCCCGCGAGATAACTGCTTGCTCCCCCCACACTGCCAATGCATGTGATCAACCAAATTGGCCGAGCGAGCACGAGTTCACGCATAAGCCACGCAAAGGCGCAAAAACCCAACCAAAGTAAAATAAGCCAAGAAGGCATGATCAGTGAGCCGGTGTCGACAGCTAACCACTGCGTATACAGCATCACACTGTCACCAATGATGCCTAATGGGGCAAGGGTTAAGATCCCAGCGATCACGGTACGATCATAGGCGATCGCAACCAGTAACATCGCTCCCATCAACCATTGTAAACTCGGCGGCCCGATAGCCGCCGAAAACCAGTACACGTTGAACAATAAAGAGATCAACACAAAACGCATTATTTAGGCCTCTCGCCAAGCCGGACGACTGAGCAACAGCTGGACTGCACTGATGGTTCGCTCTCTAAAGCCGCCTTCGCAATAGCAAAAATAAAAACGCCACAGGCGCGCAAAACGATCGTCGTATCCGTATTCCCGCAAGGTCTCTGCTTGTTGATTAAACCGGGTATGCCAGTCAGCTAGCGTTTGCGCGTAATCCAAACCAATGTCTTTTAAATCCCGCATCACAAAGTCCGTTTGGGCGGTGAAGTGATCAAGTAAGACGTTTACCGAGGGCAAAAACCCTCCCGGGAAAATGTGCTTTTGAATAAAATCGACATTGCGACTGTAATGGTCATAACGTTGATCCGCTATTGTAATCGCTTGAATCGCCATCAAACCACTCGGCTTGAGTAGTGACTGACACTTTCGCACAAAGGTATCTAGGTATTCTTTGCCTACCGCTTCAATCATCTCTATCGAGACAAGTTTGTCGTACTCGCCGGTCAGATCGCGGTAATCCTCTTTAAGCAATGTGATCTGATTATCTAACCCCTCTCGTGCAATACACGCCTGTGCCCAAGCATGCTGTTCTTCCGAGATGGTGGTGGTAGTAACGCGACAGCCGTAATGCTTTGCGGCATAGATCGCCATGCCACCCCAACCTGTGCCAATTTCGATCAGGTGATCATCAGGCGTTAGCGACAGTTGTCGGCAGAGACGATCCATTTTTTCGATTTGCGCGGCTTCTAGTGAGGCTTCCTTTTCCGGATAAATCCCACTGGAATACAGCATTTGATCATCGAGAAAGTGACGATACAGATCGTTGCCAAGATCATAATGCGCGGCAATATTGCGGCGTGCTGTGTCTTTCTCGTTACGATTGCGCCAATGTGCCAGTTTATGACCGAGGCTCACCAACCAACCCGTGTGCTTTTCTATCCGATCAATCGCCGGCAAATTACGAGCAAAGACCCGAATCACGTCGGTTAGACTGGGCGATTCCCACCAGCCTTCAATATAAGCTTCGGCGGCTGCAATACTGCCACCGGTCAAAATCCGAGTATAAAAACGTGGATCATGGACTAAGACTGATGCATGTAATTGTGCCTGAGGATCTCCGCACTGCAAGGTCTGACCCTGCTCATCAACGAGCGAAATGGAAGCATCTTTGACGTGTGCCATTAACGTATAAACCAACTGCTTCGCGTAATGCTCTTTACGCGTCAATGTGCGTTGACTTTGAGGTACGTCCGTTACAGACATAATTACTCCTTCTTCGCACCCGGGTGCGGATAAAACGGTGCGCCCTTTATCCAAAGTTTGAGCGCTTGCCAATAAATACCAATGAGAACTTTTACTGTCTCTATCGGTGTCCGGATCAATAACTTACCCAATGTTTTTGAGGTAAAAGGCCGTCGTTGTAGGCCAAGTGTCGCGTCAAACTCCTTGGCTTCGCGGTGCGCTTCAAGATGCAAGTGCACGCGCTCGCGGGGCGGACGAAGACGCCAATGATAGCGTTGTTCTATTGGATTGAACGGCGACACATGAAACGCTTTATCATTTTCCCAACGCGTACCGGCCGGAACCGCGTAATAGTGGCGTTCGCCCCAAGGGGTGTTACTGACTTCTGCAAGCACGTAGCGCCAGTTATTGTCGTGATCATAGACGTAGTAAAAATTCGCCGGACTAAAATACACGCCGAGATAACGCAGCTGACACAGCGCATAAACTTTTCCTTCTATGCGCTCGCCCGTGAGTGTGTATACCTTGTCAAGACACGCCGCTTTGGTATCTTCTCGCCCATCTAAATAGTCTCGATAATCAAAGGCCGCCCAGCCCCATTTACCCAGCCGGAACCCCGTGACCTGTGACGACAGTAATGCCAATTCGTCTAGGTCAATCAACGGCATAAAAACAGGATACGTGAACGTATGTTTGATCGGTGTATAGCGCCGATGCCGGACCTGGCCGACATACAAACCGCTATTCAAAGTTACAACCGACTCAGTCACGAATTGATGCCCTCCACCACGTCAAGTGCACTTTTAACCCCATCTTCATGAAAACCGTTATACCAATACGCGCCACAGAACCAGCTTTGCTGTTGGCCATTAATCTGATGACGCTTTTGCTGTGCTGCGACGCTCTCGGTATTAAACACTGGGTGTGCATACACAAAACGACGTAAAATCTTGCTGGGTTCTATTCTGTGTGTTTGATTGAGCGTGACACAAAACGTCTCAGGCGACTGAATTGATTGCAATATATTCATATTGTAGGTCAAAGCTGCCGGATCCGTGTCTATTTCTTCTGACAAGGGCAAATGATAATTCCAGCTCGCCCATGCACCTTGTCGCTTAGGTAACAGAGAGGTATCCGTATGTAGCACCACTTCATTATCTTGATAAGGGATGGCGCCGAGAACGTCACGCTCTGCATCACTGGGATCGGCTAACATAGCAAGCGCTTGATCGCTATGACACGCGAATACCACCTGATCAAACACCTGCTCGCCCTTATCCGTGGTGACATAGACCGCGCCTTGATCACGTCGAACCTGTTTTACCGGCGTATTGAGATGAATTTTATCGGCAAAAGCCGGTGTCAGTTTTTTCACGTATTCGCGTGAGCCACCTGGTATCACATWCCACTGCGGTCGATTCGTTACATCTAACAAACCATGATTTTGGAAAAACCGTAGGAAAAAGGCTAATGGAAATCCACGCATATCCGACAGCGTTGACGACCAAATGGCCGCACCCATCGGTAAGATATAGTTTTGACAAAAATAATCACTGAATCCATGTTGGTTAAGGAAATCCCCTAAGGTATTCAATGATGAAGACGAGGCACTATCTTTCGCTGCGTACGCGTCACGTGCGAGACGATTAAAGCGCATGATTTCGGCTAGAAAGCGATAAAAACGTACATTAACGATATTGCGTTTTTGCGCAAACAACGACGACAAGCTGTGGCCGTTATATTCTAAGCCGTTTGCATCGTTGCGCACACTAAAACTCATTTGTGAAGGCTGACGTCCAACCCCGATGTCATTGAGCAAGCGCTCATAATTTGGATAAGTTCTGTCATTAAAGACGATAAAGCCGGTATCAATCGCGTATTGACCACTTTCGACCTCAATATCAACGGTCGCCGTGTGACCACCGAGGTAGTCATTCGCTTCAAATAACTGAATATCATGTTGTTTGTTAAGGTAATGGGCGCACGTTAACCCGGCAATGCCCGAACCAATAATGGCAATTTTCATGGTTTAGTTCCTTGTCATACGTCGAGCAAGGGCTATCTGCCAAGACATAGGCAGTAGCGCTAAAAATTTAAGAATAAACGTGAATTTTCGTGGGAAATGCACTTCTGTCTTGCCTTTGGCTAATCCAGACTGGATCGCCGCTGAGGCTTGTTTAACACTGACTCGCATTGGCATAGCAAAGTCATTTTTGTCCGTGAGCGGGGTTTCCACGAAACCAGGAGAAACAAGTGACACTGTCACTCCTTGCTGAGCAAGATCGGCGGATAACGTATTGGCGATATAGCTAATCGCCGCTTTGGAGGCGCCATAAGCTTCTGCTCGGGGTAGCGGCATGTAACTGGCAGAGGAACCCACGATCGCAAGATGGGTCGCATCACTAAAACCCGCTTGTAATGCTTCAATACAATTGAGCACACCAAAGACATTGATATCAAACACGCGCTTAAACAACGACACATCGATCCGACCTTGATCGATATATTCGCAGGTTCCCGCGTTTAAAATGATCAAATCTGGGGCCATACTGAGGTTGCCCAATGCCTGATGGGTTTGTTCACTATCGGTCGCGTCAAACGCCAAGGGGGTGAGTGAGGCATGATCATTTGCCATTGCAAACAGTTTGTCTTGATTGCGCCCACACGCGGTGACTTGCCAGCCTTGTCGCGCATAATCTCGAGCCAACTGTTCGCCAATGCCAGAGGTCGCGCCTGTGATCACTACGTGTTTCATTGTCCTAACCTCGTTTTAATCTGTTTCAGTAAGCGCCCGAGAACAGGCAATGCTTCATATAGCATTTCACCCATGTCAAAGTAGTCACGATGACGGATAATTTTGCCCTCGCTAAAGCGCAAGTGAGAGCAACCTTGAACCTGACGCGCTTTGCCTTTTTCTAACTTTGGATGCGAGAGTGTCATGGTCCAGGTGACAAATGCGTCATCGTCTTCGACCGTGGTGTGATGAATAACAAATTGACAGTCAGTAACATTCTCATAAAGCACAGTAAAATACTGAATGAAGGCTGCCAGTCCGACAATCTCATGTGCCGGGTCACGAAACACGATCTCTGGATGATAAAGAGTTTCTAATGACGTTAAGTTACGTTTGTTTAATGCCTTATAAATAGACACAAACTGCTTCGCTCCGGCTTGTGTATCATTATGTGCCATTAAAACGACTCCTGAGGCTGGTTTTTAGCCGCTTCAAATAAGGCTAACGCTTTCTTTCTTTGTTTAGCGTGATCAACCACAGGTCGTGGATAATCTATTGATTGAGCGTACTTTTCTGCCCATTGCCAAGGTTGATGAACATGCTTGCCAGGCACCGATTTTAAAGCCGGAATCCAGCGGCGGATAAAACGGCCATCACTATCAAACCGCTCTCCTTGTGTTGTTGGGTTAAAAATCCGGAAGTAAGGCTGCGCATCGGTGCCGACAGATGCCGACCACTGCCAACCGCCATTGTTTGATGCAAAATCGCCATCAATCAGTTTGGACATAAAATAGTCTTCGCCCCAGCGCCAGTCGATCAGCAAATCTTTGGTTAAAAAGCTCGCCACGATCATTCGTAAGCGGTTATGCATCCAGCCGGTTTGATTCAGTTGCTGCATGGCGGCATCGACAATCGGATAACCCGTTTTTCCGTTTTTCCACGCCTCAAACAAGGTTGAGTCGTTTTCCCAAACCACCGACTCTCCCCAGCTTAAAAAACACTGCCGCTTGCTAATTGCAGGGTTCTGCGCGCTGACTTCTTGATAAAAATCTCGCCAAATAAGCTCAGACAACCAGGTAGCAGCGCCGGTATCAGGCTCACGCCAATCGCCGTTTTCCGCCTGAAGTCGGGCTAAGCATTGTCGTGGTGACAAGGCGCCGATGGCGAGATAAGGGGAAAGCTGACTGGTGCCATCCATCGCAGGAAAGTCACGGTGCTTTTTGTAATCTGCCGCTCGCTCGCGACAGTATTCGCGCAAACAATCAAGGATCCCTTTTTCGTCACTCGCCCACGCAGAGACATCTACGCTTGGGTAGACAAACTCAATCGGGGTGAGTTGAGAAAAGATGTCTCTCACCACAGATGTTTCTTCTCGCACAGACGGCGCTCTACGGGGCGATAAGTCCAAGTTATCAAGCGCGCGCAAGCACGCTTTTTTAAACGGGGTAAACACTTTGTATGCTTCTCCCTTGCCTGACTTTATCGTTCCAGGAGCAAATAAATTGCGATCGGCATAGGTATGCCAAGCAATCCCTCGGGCGGCTAAATCAGCCTGCACGCGTTCATCTCGTTTGACTTCATTGAGCTCGTACTCATGATTGGCGAATACCGCTTGTGCATCTGTTTGTGTGGCATACTCTGCCACTGTACGCGCCGCCTCAGTAAAATCATTCGCCCGTTCAACCACTAATGGGATGTTGAGTGCTTTTAGCTCCTCACGCAGCGCTTCGAGCCGTGCTTGAATAAGTCCGGCTTGTGTGGGTGCAAGCTGTTGCTCAGCCCACTGCTGTGGTGTTTCGATAAAAATCCCGACAACAGGGCTAGATGACGCACTCGCGGCACTCAACGCCAAGTTGTCTAACACACGTAAATCGCGCCGAAACCAAACTAGATGCATAACGTCTTGTTCTCCCTCAAATCCTCGAGCTCGTCACCGTGTACGGAGTAAATGAATGCCTGGCTCACCACCTCAATCTCATTTTGCGACAGACAAAGACGTAGTTGGTTAAGCTGCGTACGATCAAGTCGATGGTTTGCCATCACCGCCAGTGTTTTAATTTGCTGCTCGCGCATGACCTCTAAAATCAAACTTAACTGGCTGTGTGCCTGTGAAAGTATAGTGACGTTGTAACCTTTTTCGTGAAGAGCCACCGCCATTAACAAACGTTGATACTCATTGGTTGGGTTGAGCGATACCAACCAACAAGTTGCTCGCGTGTTTCTCTTGGCATTCGCGGCGATCACCGACCGGCACTGTTCAATCACCGTGGTTTGCCAAAGATCACGCTGTAGCATACTGACCGCTCCATCGTGATGACTGAGCCATTGATCGACGGGTGTCATGACATGCTCGACCAACCAGTAAAAGGGATACTCTTTGAAGAGTTGGTCCAAACTTTGGCTAAGGCGCCTTACCGAGAACGTATGAATACAATCGATCAAATCTCGAGCGACACCGTTGTCTTGGACATCGATAGATGCGGACGTTTGTACCAACAAGGGTTTCACTTTGCTAATTGGCACACCTTTGTCTAACCACTGAAGAATGCTCGCAATCGTGCTGACGTCATCGTCACTGTATAAACGGTGGCCTTTTGCGGTTCTTGCTGGTGACAATAAGCCATAACGACGCTGCCAAGCGCGTAAGGTCACAGGATTAACGCCCGTTTGCTCTGCGACCTGACTAATAGTGAGTGTGTGGGATCCCTCACAAGCCATAACGTAACCTCAGTGCGTCGGGGTATGGCTTGAGATAGACTTGATTGGCCAGATAATCGTCGGGATGATTATGTAAATGATGTGAAATTAAGGTCAAAGGCGCCAGTAATGGCATGGTGCCTTGACGATAGGCGTGGATAAGGTTCGCCAATTCTGCTTTTTGGCCTTTATCGAGATTATTTTTAAAATAACCTTGTAGATGCATTAGCACATTGGTGTGCTTTTTACGGGTAGCGCGAATGGCAATCGCCTGCATAAAAGCGGTCCGATACTGTTCAAAGAATGCATCGATATCGTAATGCCCAATGCTCGCCATAAAACGCCCTAACTCGCGATAACGTTCGGGCGAGTGTGCCATCAACACCAATTTGTATCGGGAATGAAAATCAACTAGAGTTTTTTTAGTGACGCCACCTTCCACACTTTTATAGAGATCATCGAGCGCGAACAAACGGAACACGAAATTCTCTTTTAAGATAGGATCATTAAGGCGACCATCTTCTTCTATAGGTAGCCAAGGCATCTGCGCCATCAGTGCTTGCGTGTACAAGCCAACCCCTGAAATATCAGAGGCGTAGCCATTTTCGCGATACACTTTGACCCGCTCCATGCCACACGTTGGTGACTTTGCGCAGACGATGTATCCGCGGAGTGCTTTGTGTTCCAGCTCTTCCGCTTTACGCTCACTAAACGCGATCATTTTATCCGTGTAGTCTTTTTGTTGATCCTTGGTTTCAACAAGCTTTACAGAAAGATCGCCTTTATCGACCAGCCTAATCGCCGGACGGGGAACAGGAAGACCAATCCCCACTTCAGGGCACACGGGCACGAAATCCACATAAGGACCTAACTCTTTCGTGACGAATGTGCTCCGCTTATGGCCACTGTCAAAGCGGACTTTTTCACCGATCACACAGGCGCTTACACCAACTGGAAACGACATGCCTTACCTCTACACTCACTGTGCGACGGGTGCCGCACTTGTACATTTATATTATCTTGTACAAGTAAAGGTAGAGGATAGATCAAAATTGTACAAATTTTTTTATTTGTACAATTTAAGAGAATCAAAGCGACGTGCTATTGCTGAAGGCATAACGCTTCTTTACGTTCCTTAGGCCACTGTTTAATCTCCCATTCGCGTTGCATCGCAGCCCGTTTTTCCATGGGCTCTGACTGCCACGCCAATAATAGTGGACCTTTACCTCGCAATGCTCGGGCGCCTTTTCCGGCTGAATGCTGTGCGAAACGACGAGAAACGTTAGTGGTAACACCGCAATACAAGTGGCCTTGACGCGTTCGAATCAAATACACAAACCAAGGCGTGTCCATGCTCAATTACTGCCCCAACAGTGTACCTAACAGTTGACGTAGCTCTGATACCTCTTGCTCGAGTGCCGTGACACGTTGAGAAAGGGAGACGTTATCAGACGCGCCAACCGCTTCTGATTCATCCTCTGAATGCATCAACGAATCAATCGACGCATCGGTAAACAAATGCCTGTACCGTGATTCTCGCTTACCCGCTTCACGGGGTAATTTTTGCACCCACTGTTGCTCAACCATGCTTGTCAGTGTTGCTTCGACGTCCGCCATGTCATCAAAGGCGCACAAACGTTGCGTTCGAGTTCTTAGTTCTCCGGGTGTTTGCGCGCCACGCAGTAACAGTACACAAATAATGGCTTTTTGCTGTTCACTAAACGTCAAGTCACCAAATGTCGTGTTACAAAACCGATGCTGGTATTTTGTCACACGACTTCCGCTCCCCTCTTGCGGGCTGACAAGCCTTGCTTCTTCCAACTGATGGATAACATCCAGCACGTCTGAGTCCGACATATCGTAAACAGGATCGCGATTGCTTTTCTGATTCACTGCGGTGGTCAGCGCATTTAAAGTCAGCGGATAGTGATCTGGCGTCGTGACTTCTTTTTCAAGCAAGCAGCCAATAACACGCTGTTGGTATGGGGAAAGCTGTATTGACATAGTAGAGATGGACATAGTTGATGTCTCTATTCGGCTAAATGATTGGCTTTATATCAATTGACGGTGATGCAAGCAATCGCTGTTCACTGCCTTAGGGAACACACGAGCCACTCAGCAACCCCGAATACTGGTAGCGGGATCACATCTTTATCACGCGCTTATCCGCCGATCATCCTCCATCAAAGCGTGGCTAATGGTATACTTTGTCGAAATGAAGTATGTGGAGAGCACGACATGGGCCTGTTTAGTTCAAAATCTCATCCAAATCATGGGTTATCTATCATTGCCAAAAACTGCAAAGTGGTGGGTGATATCGATCTTGAAGGTGACATTCAAATTGATGGGTTTGGAGAGGGAAATATTACTCAAGCCAATGCTGTTGTTATTTCTGCTTCTGGCCATTTTCGCGGTACCATTCACGCTAAACATATCACTATCAATGGGTTAATCGAAGGTCAGTGTGATGCCGATGCCATCGATATCCTTTCACAAGGAAAAATGAAAGGCGTACTTAACACCGAACAATTAACCATTGAAAAAGGCGGCCTACTCGCCGGCGAAAACCGAGCTACCTTGTTAACGGATACCGTTGTCCCACTGCCTGAACAGAATCGTGCTGAGACCAAACAGGATCCGGACGCGCACCACACCGATCATAAAACACGCTCTTCCTCATCTAAAAAATCATAAGGAGAATCGGTGTATGTCTGATACCGATGCAAACCCAACACAAGTCAGTTTTGAAAGCTTCTCCCCAGAGCTGCAGTGCGTGATTCGCTATGAGCAAGCGCCTGAGGCCATGTACGCAATGATCGCATCTGTCCATGATGCTTCTAGTTCAAGTGTCAAAGAAGCGTGGGAAATACTGCCTGCCAGCGCACAAAATATTCTCGATAACTATGACCAATTTCATGCGCTCGTTGCGATTAGCCAAAGTTATGCAGGTATCGATGCGCTGAGCGAACTCGAGAAAGTCGACTTAAGTGATATGTCTGACGAGGCGAAAGAAAACTACAAAGCCCAAGTACTCGACGATGTACTTAGCTCTTGTGTCAAAGATTTAGCTAAACAGCTTAAACAAGCACGCTTAAAGCCGGGCTTGAAACGCGAATTCCAAGCGATTTTTCAAAAATAAAGAGATAGAGACGGCTAGCGCTAGCCGCTAACCTTGGTCGTTAAGAGTAAGCCCCCAAACGCTGGGGGCTTTTTTTATCGACGAACATTTTTCCTCGGCGAACAAACCAATTAGGCAGACTCACTAAGACGAGCCGCTTTTTCTCGACGCGCTCGAACAGCTGCTGCCAACTGGTGTAGTGCCTTCTCGGTATCATCCCAACCAATGCAGCCGTCTGTGATGCTTTGACCATAGGTAAGCGACTGACCATCCGTTAAATCTTGTCGACCTTCGACCAGGTGGCTTTCAATCATCACACCGAAAATTGCCTGATTTCCAGCGGCGATTTGGCCCGCGATATCTTCACAGACGTCTTTTTGTTTTTGATACTGTTTGCTGCTGTTTGCATGACTTAAATCTATCATTACTTTTTGACGCAGTCCCGCGCCCGTCAACGCGCTGCAAATCTGATCTACGTCTCCGGCACTGTAATTTGGCACTTTGCCCCCGCGTAAAATCAAATGGCAGTCCTCATTACCGGCCGTCGCCACAATGGCTGAATGGCCATACTTGGTCACAGACAGAAATTGATGAGGGGCACTGGCAGAGCGAATCGCATCCGTGGCAATTTTTATATTGCCATCCGTTCCATTTTTAAACCCCACCGGACAAGACAGGCCTGACGCTAGCTCACGATGCACCTGAGATTCTGTCGTTCGCGCCCCGATTGCTCCCCAGCTAATCAGATCCGCCATATATTGTGGGGTAATCATATCGAGAAACTCACCCGCTGCAGGTAAGCCAGTATCGGCGATATCGAGGAGCAGTTTGCGCCCTAAGCGTAAGCCATCATTGATTTTAAAACTATTGTCCAAATAAGGGTCATTAATCAGACCTTTCCATCCAACGGTAGTGCGTGGTTTTTCAAAATAAACCCGCATGACAACTTCGAGATCCTCACTTAAGGTTTCACGTAATTGCTTAAGTTGACGTGCGTAGTCTCGCGCGGCATCTGGATCGTGAATCGAGCAAGGGCCAACCACAAYCACCAAGCGATCATCATCGTCGTTTAACACTCGGTGAATCGCCTGACGGGCGTTTACGACGGTCTGCTCTGCCGCCTCTGTTGCGGGGAACTTTTCCAATACAGCAATCGGCGGAAGAAGTTCTTTTATTTGCTGGATTCTTACGTCATCCGTTGGGTGTACACTCATGGGCTTGTCCTGTGTTTGCTTTTATCGTTTACGCGCTAATGCGGCCACTGATGGGCTTACGTTCTTGTGGTTACACGTCTACGCTAACCTGACATCTCTGCGTGTGCAAATATTTTTTTACAGAGAAAATAGTCATCAATGTTTTAAAAAAATTGACAGGGATAAATAGGCAGTATTTCCGTTGCGGTGCACGACAAGAGAATTCCCACTGCAAACACGACCTCGTTATTGCACTTGTCATACAGAAGCTATTACACTGATCATTAAATATAAAAGGAGTAAATGACGTGATCACACGCCTAACCACTAGCGCACTCTTGGGGATATGCCTTTGGGCTCCAACCGCCCAGGCGACCAACTTTGACTATAACCATATTCAAGTCAATGCATTAGGCAATCCTAGTGGGCTGGGTGGTTTAGCACGTTTTGCGTTTACCGAAGGGGCGCATTTTGTCGTCAAAGGGAATACGCAATTTGAAGGGGACTGGTATACCTCTGGCGGGGTTGGTTTTCATGCTCCTATTAACGAATTTGTTGATTTATACGGCGAACTTGAAGGAGCGTGGTTAAAACGTCCGGGAGATAAAGTACATGATACAGGTCAGTTTGCCACGGTAGCTGGCGGTGGTATGCGAGCCTGGATCGCACCGCCCTTTGAGGCAAATCTTTATGTCGGTTCGATTATTTTTGACCAAGACGATAGCACCAGCCTTGTCGAAATTGGTGGTCGTTTTCACTCAACAGAAGCGTTATCTCTCGGCGCGACCTGGCGTGCTAATGGTTTAGAGCAAAACCGCTTGATTTTCTCAGTCAGATACCTGTATTAATAGCCTGTGATTCGTTGCTCTTCTTCTACAGCGTGATCATACCAGTGTGATCTTCTCTCGCTGGTGAAAATTTTAATCTAAGCTAAATTAAACGTAGAGACGTACCACTCTTGTAAAAAGTGGGCGTCTTTAGTGCGTGGTGTAACACTCACGTCTGACGCTCGTCGTCATTGTACGTGAGGACTGTCGGAGGGTATAACGATGGTGATGACTCAGCGTATTGGTGAATTTGAGAGAAAAATACAAGAGGCCTATCAAGAAGGTAACATTGAAACGGCTCACCGCTTAGAGGAGCAGGTCGCGTTATTGCGGCGGCGTAAGCTAAAACCTGCTGCTGATTTTAAAGCAGCCAGTCAGGTAGAAGACTTTCACGATGTTTCTGACGGGGATTACTACGATAGTTAACACATCACCATAGAAGCGTCCAAAAATCACATTCCCATAAAAATGTATTATAGGTAAAAAGCCTTCTCCAAAAGAGAAGGCTTTTTTATTTGCTGCCTAAAAACATGTGTTTAAAAAGGACGACTACAGCAAATTATTGTGCGGCACGCTCACGACGAACGATCCATGCCGCGGCAGTAATAAAGGCAACGACCAGTGCAGTTTCCACAGCAACACTCCAGTTTCATTGATGATTAAAAGACAAAAACCCAAGTTGCCAGCCACTCAAATCGTCTGAAGAATGAGCGACTATCAACAGATGCGCATAGTCTACGACTCCATGAGCTAAAAATCAGCTATAGAATCGATCTAACGCAAAGAAAAGCGCTTTTTTTGGCAAGATCGACACTTCGACAGATAAAGTTTCATCAACTCACAAAGTTAAACGTGACAATGCGCAGTTTTAGTTAGGTGTTTATTGTAAAAATCGCTGAGCTAACTGATTGAGAAAAGCAGAAATGGTAATAAAAGATTATTAGGCTCGTCGACTCCGCTGCACCAGGGGGATACAGCGGATAGTCACGACAAAAGATAGACGTATTGTGGCGTTAGGATTCAGGTTTTGTTTTCTTTTTTGCTAACGGCACATCGCCGACAGGCACATTGTTGTAAAAGCTCTTATCTCGTTTTTTCGGGGCTTTAGGCTGCTTTTTAACCGGTGTTTTCTGGCGTTTTGCCGGTCCAGGCGATTTTTTATTAGGGACTTTTTTCTCTTTAAAGCCTTTAAATTTACCCTCTAGGCCTTCTATTGCCGTAAATTCAAGCTTTTGTTGCAAGAAGCCTTCAATATTTTTAAAGCTTCGCCAGTCTTTCGGCCCAACCAGTGAGTAAGACAGGCCTTGGTGCCCTGCCCGACCAGTCCGTCCCACGCGGTGCACATATTCCTCAGCGTGTTTTGGCATATCAAAATTAATGACCAAAGACACATTCAACAAATCTAAGCCGCGTGACGCAACATCGGTAGTGACCAACACCTCATGAAAGCCGCGCTCAAACTCATTCATAATACGACTACGTGATGCTTGGTTTAGCTCACCACTCAACGCAATCGCTTTATACCCTGCCTGTGTAAATCGCTCAGCCAATCGTTCCGTGTCTGCGCGAGTGGCAGTAAAGATCATGACTTGCTTGTGCACGTTGGCTTTCATCAAGTGCTCAAGCAAAGCCTGCTTATGATCCAAGTGATCACACAGTACAAAATGCTGCTCAATATCACTGTGCAGTCTTTCCGCTTCACCAACCGCGACTCGCTTAGGAGACTTTAGCATACCGGCAGCAATTTCAGTCACTTGCTGATGATCTAACGTTGCAGAGAACATCAGTGTCTGGCGCAACCTATGCTCAGCATGCGCATTCACGCTATCCAATTGTTCTTTAAAGCCAAGATCGAGCATGCGATCCGCTTCGTCTAAGATCAGCATCTCTAAACCAGATAAAGACACGTTGCGCTGTTTCAAATGATCGGCGAGTCGGCCAGGTGTGGCCACCACAAAAGTTGGCGACTGACGGAAAACCTTTGCTTGCTCATTGAAGTTTTCGCCACCCAGAACGAGGGCCGCTTTATGAGTCGTGCCACTGGTTAGCATCCGCAATTGACCATAAACTTGTTTGGCCAATTCGCGAGTCGGTGCCAATATTAACACGCGTGGATCACGACGACTGAGAGGTTTAGAACGCAAAACACGCTGCATCGCAGGCAGCAAAAACGCCAGTGTTTTTCCCGAGCCCGTTTTCGATGACGCCAGCAAATCTTTCCCTGCCATCACAACAGGAATTGCCTGACGTTGAATATCAGTTGGCTGTTCAAATCCACGGTGGGCAATGAGCGACAGTAAGCGTCTATCGAGTCCCAAATCGTCAAATTGCAAGGTATCACTCCAAAGGTAAATCAAAAGCAAAAGGCGCACACGCGCCATTTAAGGCGGCGAATGCTATCATACTTTACGCAAAAACACCGCACCAAAAATTTCGACACTCCGATATCCAGACGCTGTGATTACATGTATGTCTGTCTACGCTATCTGCGAAAAAAAGGCATCAGCCCGCAAGTTTGTTAACAAAATGTTGACGCACAAATAAACATCAATGTAGCGTTACAGGTAAGACCAGATAACAAGGAGTGTCTATGTTCTCGTCTCCACTCGCCCGTGCGAATCAGCATCTATCACTATTCGGTTTCCTAAAAGTCCCAATGATTGGCTGGTGCCGACCCAAGATCCTTTCGATCGACGATAAACATGTCACGATGAAAATTCCGCTAGGTCGACGCACCAAAAATCATTTGAACAGTATGTATTTTGGTGCTTTAGCCGTAGGGGCCGATGTAGCGGGCGGCTTTCTAGCGATGGCGATGGCAGAGCAGCGCGGTGTGAAGATTAGCCTTGCGTTTAAATCGGTACAAGCCGATTTCCACAAACGTCCCGAAGGGGATGTCATTTTCACCTGCCAAGATGGCGAAAAAATCAGTGCCATGATTGGCAATGCCATAGAGACAGGTGAACGCATCAACCAGCCGGTGACTATTGTCGCAACGTGTCCAAGCTTACATGGTGATGAACCAATGGCAACCTTTGAGCTTACGTTATCAGTGAAACACATCACTGATTAGCGCGTCGGCTTAACCGTAACAGCCTCGGCAACGCAGAAAAAAACCAGATTATCGGTCAGCAGATAATCTGGCTTTTTATCAGTAATCGTTAGCGATAACGACAATACAAAAAGCTCAGCGCACTCATTCTGACATCCGTGATACGGGTGCAAGAATCACTGAAAAATCATTGACTTTATACAAGCACAATAAAGCTGCGGATTTCATCGGTAATACACCGAGTTATCAACCGTTTCTGTGGATGACTTTAAAGTTATACACAGCTGGCGTTTTTCTTACTTTGAAAAACACAGCACCGCGCTAAGCGATGCCGGTTGATCGTTATTCAGGGTGATAACGAATTTGATAGAAAATGCGATACAACACCGGCACCACAATCAAGGTCAGCACGGTAGCAAACCCAAGACCAAACATGATGGTCACTGCCATAGGCCGGAAAAATACATCAGGTAGTAGGGGTAGCATCCCCAAAATGGTTGTAATTGCCGTCATACAAACGGGTCTCACACGACTAACCGCAGCATCAACCACGGCCTGGTATCGCTGTTTTCCACTCTCAACCTCTATATTTATCTGGTCGATTAGCACAATTCCGTTTTTAATCAACATCCCACTTAAACTTAAAAATCCCAGTAAAGCCATAAAGCCAAACGGTGTATCAAGTAACAACAAGCCAGTTGTCACCCCAATGACGGCCAGCGGTACCGTTAGCCAAATAATGACCGACTCTTTCACTGAGTTAAATAGCAAAATAGTGACCAAGAACATGAACAAATAGCCAAGCGGCATAATACTAAACAGCCCTTCTTTCGCCTCCTTGGAAGACTCATGCTCACCGCCCCATTCAATGCTGTAACCATCCGGCATCGGTATCGATTCAATATCGGCACGTACACGGCTCAATACGGTCGCGGCGGTCGTTTCTCGCAATGGATCAGGGTCGGCCAAAACAGTTAGCATACGTTTACGATTCTTCCGCATAATGATCGGATCTTCCCAACGCATGTCATAATCCAGGATGACCTGCTGCAAGGGAATATAATCTTGCAATGCTGGACTCCAGATTTTCATTCCTTCAAGCGTATTGATATTGACGCGCTCTTCATCCGGCAGTCGCGCAACAATGGGCATTAAATTGGTACCATCACGATAAACACCAATCCGCTTGCCACTAAATGTCATCGCCAGTAGCTCGTCGACATCCTTTTTGGTGATCCCATAACGACGTGCTTGGCTTTCATTAAATTCAGGTTCCAGCACCTTGGTACGGTTGCGCCAATCGTGGCGAATATTGACGGCATCGGGATCATCATGCAGCCGCGCTTCCACTTTTTTCGCTATCGCACGAAGTTCAGTGGGGTCGGAGCCAATAATACGTGCCTCGATTTTAGATCCCGTCGATGGTCCCAAAGAAATCGGTTTCAGTTTTAACTGTGCATTGGGGTGTTGGCGACGTACATACTCGCGCACTAATCCCATCGTTGATTTCACATGCTCATATTGGTCTACTCTTACTATTAGCTCACCGTAGGCGGCATAGCTTTTCTCAGGTGAGTAGGTCAGCATAAAACGTTGCGATCCCTGCCCAGCACTGGTAGACACATAGTTCACCCCTTTTTGCTCGCTGAGCCAGCTTGACACTTCGTCAAGCGTGTCTTGTGTGGCGCGAATATCAGTTCCTTCCGGTAACCACACATCAACCATGAACATAGGCGTGGTTGAGTCAGGGAAAAAGGACTGCTTAAGATGACCAAAACCATACACGCTCGCACCTAGCGCTAAGACCATCACCAGCAAAGTGAGGTAAGCATGGTGCATGCACGCAGTTAAAAAGCGCTTATACACCACAAAAAGAATACCATTATAGGGATCGCTTCCCTCGTCGCCCTCTTCTAAAGGCGTTTCTTTAAAAAAGAGGCTCGCAAAGAAAGGGGTCAATGTGATCGCGGTAAACCAGCTCAATAGCAAAGAAATTAGCAATACGGTAAATAGCGTTCCACAGTATTCCCCTGTCGCGTCTTCGGACAAACCAATCGGGGCAAACGCGGTGACCGCAATAACCGTCGCCCCCAACAACGGCCATTTCGTTTGTGTAACAATGTCATGCGCCGCTTGTAATCGTGTTCGCCCGCGTTTTAGTCCGACAAGGATCCCCTCCACCACCACAATGGCATTATCGACTAACATCCCAAGGGCTATCACTAAGGCACCAAGAGAGACGCGTTGCAGGTTGATCTCGAAATAGTACATGAACACAAAAGTGCCAAGCACAGTGAGCAAGAGCACTAGCCCAATCAATAGGCCCGAGCGCAAACCCATAAAGAACAACAGCACCACAATTACGATCGCCACCGCTTGTCCCAAGCTCGAGACAAAACCGGTGACTGAGTTATCTACTTCGTCAGGTTGGTTATAAACATGATGAACGTGAATACCTACCGGCTGATCACTATTCAGCTCGGCTAATCGTTTATCTACTTTTTCACCCACTTCAACCACGTTGACGCCATCAGCAAACGAGATCCCAACCTGGAGTGCCTGCTTACCATTGTAAGCAATAATTTGACGCGGGACTTCTTGGTATCCACGTTTAATATCCGCCACATCACGTAGGTAAATTAATCCCTCGGAACCTGCTTCTGTTAAAATCAAACTGCCCAATTCTTCAACAGAAGAAAACTCGCCAGTTGGGTGAATACGGATATATTCATCACCGACCCGCAACGCCCCTGCGTTACTGACCAGATTTTGGGTCGCTAACAAGTTAAACAGGGTATCTGGCGAGATCCCCAGGCTACTCAATCGTTGAATTGAGACCTCGACAAAGACTTGTTCTTGCTGAGCCCCACTCACTTGTACCTTGCCCACGCCATCGACAAGCTCCAGCTCACGACGCAAAAAATCAACATAATCTTTTAGCTCGCTGTAACTGTAACCCTCTCCAGTTACTCCAAGTAAGATGCCGAATACATCGCCAAAATCATCTTTGACTGAAGGTGGATTGACGCCAGGCGGTAACTCGCCTCGGGCATCATGGACCTTTCGTCGCAATTCATCCCAAATTTGCGGCAAATCATCTGAGCGATATTTGGGTTTCATTTTCACTGTAATTTGCGAGAGGCCTCGACTAGAAATCGATCTCACCTCGTCAACATAAGTCAGCTGTTGTACCGCTTTCTCCAGTGGATAGGTGACTTCTTCCTCCACTTGTTGCGGTGTCGCACCCGGATAACTGGTGACGATCATCGCATCTTTGATCGTAAAAGCAGGATCTTCGAGGCGCCCTAATCCTAGGAATGCAAGGGTGCCGCCGATAAGAAAAATCAGGGTGATCATCCAACTGATCACCTTGTTTTGAATAAAATAACCCGCCACACCTTGCTTCATGATGCTTGTTCCTCTTTTGACGCCAATTCTACTTTTTGTCCTTCAGACAGATGGTTGGCACCGCCGACGACGATACGCTCACCCATAGAAACTCCCGTTACGACTTCAATCTGTTGCCCATGAATGCGGCCCATTTCGACTTGTCGTTTGCTTACCGTTTGGGAGGCCTCATCGTAGACCCAAACATAACTATGATCGCGATCGAGTGGATCGCCATCTTGATTGAAAATCGCTTCGATAGGGACTGAAAGGCCTGTACGCGTCATTTTTAATCCATCACGAGCAATACTGACTTGTACCGGCATGCCATCCAATATGAATTGGTCATCAGGCATTGGCATTGTCAACGTCACCACGAATGCCCCACTGTTGGGATCTGGCTCTGCGGTGAATTCATCGACTGTGGCTTTGTATGACTGCCCTTGCTCAGTAACGACCTTAGGTTGCAAGCGTGTTTGCACAGATGCTGCATCCCCATCGGCATTGTGACTAAAAAGAACATCTGGGACCTGAACGCGAATATCAGCGCGTGACGCATCATGAATATTCATAATCCCTTGTCCCGGAGCAATCGTCTCGAAAGGTTCTGCGTTCACTTTCGATATCACTCCATCAGCGGGGGCTTTCAATGCGACATAAGATAAACGGAGATTAGCCAAGGCTAATTCTGCTTGTGCAATTTGTCGCTGCGCTTTTAGTTCATCAAACTGGGATTGAGCTAGCATTCCTTTTTCAACAAGCGGTGCCGAACGCTGATACTGTGAGTTAGCAACGTCGAATTTTGCGTTCGCATTTTCAACCGCTAAGCGATAGTCCGTCGGCTCGAGACGAGCGAGGACCTGTCCTTTTGACACACGGTCCCCGGCTTGCACATTAATGGCTTGAATTTCGCCCGGCACCCTAAACGCTAACTTGGCTTTATCGGCGGCAGCGGCAACCGCGGGGAAAGCAATCCGCTCATCCAACTGTTGTTGTGCGACTGTATGAGTTGAAACAACAGGCAAAGGTGCTGAATGAGACGCCGGATCAGGTTGACAGCCACTGATAACGCTTAGCCCGAGTACCACGCTAAGCCAAAGCAGCACCTTGATTAATTTTATTCTCATAACCCTCGCTCCTTCACCCAAGCTCTCACTCGATCACCGGCTTCAAGTGCGCCCGCACCCGTCGCGACAATGACATCGCCATTGTCAAGCCCAGAGGTAATCTTGCCGTTTTTGAGCACGACAGGAACCAAGGTGATCTCTCCGTCTTCATTCACCCGCCAAACCGCACTTCCTGAGTCTGATTGCACCACTGCCGTATCAGGGATTTGGGGCTGTGATTGCGCCGGTATGGTGACATGGACTTTCGCAGCCATCCCTGGTAATACATTGACCGCATCGGGTCGACTCAGACTGACCGTGACATGATAAGACGCGGTTTTTGGATCCGCTTCAGTATCGATTTCTTTAAACTGAGCCGAAAATTGGCGATGCTCATACGTGTCAAAAGAAACACTCGGCGTTAAGGTATCAAGATGCTGGGCGAAATAGTGAAAGTAGCGCTCCGGTAACTGGAAACTCACGTTAATAACATCTTTAGATTGAATATGCAGCACCGGAGATTGTGCTTGAGTAAACTCGTTGCGCTCTTTCATTCTTAATGACACGGTGCCTGCATACGGCGCTTTGAGCTCGGTGTAATTTAGGTTGGTTTGTGCCTGTTCAAGACCAGCCGCAGCTTCGCTTAGTGCCGAACGCGCTTCATCAAACCGCTGCTCCGAAATAACTTTATCATTGTGTAACCGATCAGCACGGTTAAATTGAACCTGAGCAAGCTGGTATTGTGCACGCGCTTTGTCTAACTGCAGTGAGTACTGTTGATTATCAAGCGCCGCGAGCATCTGCCCTTTCTTGACATCCATTCCTGCTTTTATCGGCATAGATTCAATAACGCCTGAGACTCGAAATGACAGTAACGCTTTGTTATCTGCTTCAACCTGAGCGGGGAACTCCCGGGTTAATCCTTCTTCATTCGTTACCACAGTCAATAACTTAGCAGGACGCGTTGGCGTCTCTGAGGGAGAAGATATCGCTGGCTCACCACACCCAAAAAGGATGAGAGCAGCGCAACTGGCTAATACAAAACGCTTTATCATCAGCTTATCCTTAACAATAAAACCTAGAGTCCGACAGCAACTGTCAGACCCTAGGTCTTTGATGGGTCTTTATTTTTCATTCTAACCGGCACTGAGTGTTATGCTAACCAGCGCCAGAGCATGTATCAAGATGTTTCCGATAAACTGGCTGTTTGTTCGACAATTAATGCTGTTTGTTTCTCAATAGGAAGAATGTAGGGCTGCAACGATTCCAGATCTTGATGCGGTGACTTTTCCAACTCTAGACACGTTTTCGACAGTTCGTTCGCTCCGATCATGGCTGCTGCACCTTTCATTTTGTGTGCGAGTTTTTTAACTTTACCCACATCTTGCTGTTCAAATGCTTGCTTCAGCGCGGTTAAATCTTGGGTTTGATTATTAACATATTTATTAAGTAGCATGGTCACTAGCTCCATACTATCACCTACTTGATCTTTGACATGCTGAACGTCAATGGGGTATGAGTCACTCATGGCAGGTTCTCCATCATCTCGGGGCTGAGCTTCAACGCCGCTATCATCGCCATAACGGACCGAGTCTGGGTTAGCGTAAAGTAGTAACAGTTCAATTAATTGATCTTTACTAAACGGTTTAGCTAAATGCCCATTCATTCCCGCGTCCACACATCGCTCAGCATCCCCAGACAACGCATTGGCTGTCACCGCTAAAATTGGCGTGTGTTTATCGAATTCACGGATCTGCCGAGTCGCTTCAAAGCCATCCATTTCCGGCATTTGGCAATCCATCAAAATGATATCGAAAGGGGTCTTTTTGTGCAGTTCAAGCGCTTCTTTTCCGTTCACGGCTAGCGCTCGTTGGCAGCCGAGTTGTGCCAAAATAATATCAATAAGTTCTTGGTTAACAAGATGATCCTCTGCCACCAAGACATTGAGATCAAAATTGATACTGTCGTATTGCCCTACATCCGGACTTGGATCAACTAATGTATGTTCATCTTCGTTCAATACTCTATAAAGCTCAGCATGGTAAATGGGACAAGTCAGCGTGGCCATTCCTGTATCATGATGCCCATCATGACTGATTGCGATACACTTATGCACACTGCCGACAAATGCCTGGCAGCCTTGCATTTTGTCTTGATCGACCATTAGGACCGTCTGTTCAGGTTCGTCCAGTTCAAGGTTTCGTCCATCAGAGCATGGCGTCAGCGCGAGATTAAAACCTTGTAAATAAGCAGTCAGCGTCTTAGTCAATATTCTATCGCCAGAGACTAAAAATATATGATAACCCTCAAGAGCGTTGCTCAAGTCGTAACTTGATAAGAGCGTACAATCAGGATTAGGGACACTAATCGGCACTTCCGCGACAAAAGTAGTCCCTTGGTTTTCTTGACTGCGTATATAAATATCCCCATCCATCAAACGTAAAAGCTTGCGACAGACGGGCAAGCCCAGGCCGGTTCCTTGATAAGAACGAGAATACGAATTATCAACTTGCGTAAAATTCTCGAAAATAGCATCATGACGATCTTCTGGAATACCAATCCCGGTATCCTCGACTTCCATGATAAGCTTGGTGATGCCACTGTCATCATGCGTTTGAAATAGATTAACACAGATATGACCGCGCTTAGTGAACTTCACTGCATTACCAACAAGGTTAATAATCACTTGTTTATAACGCATCGCATCTAATTCAATGTCACATGACATGTTGGGGTCGATGTAGCAATGGAGACGTAATTGTTTTTCAGCCGCTTTCGCCGTAAATATACTTAGAGATTCATGTACGATCTCAGCTAAATCTACCGACTGCTTGCTAAGCGTCATTTTACCTGCTTCTATTTTGGTGAGATCGAGCACATCATTAATAATATTTAATAATGCCGTCGACGAATTCTGTAGGGTGTCAACAAAATAGCGTTGCTGTTGCGTAAGCGACGTTTCCATCAATAGATTAGACATCCCCACAATCCCATTCATGGGTGTGCGAATCTCGTGACTCATCATTGCTAAGAAGTTAGTTTTTGATTCATTTGCGCGCTCAGCTTGTTCCTTCGCTCGCGCCATTTCTCGTGAAATCATATCGTTCAGTGCTTTCTGTTGCACAAAGTGCACCATCGAACTCAAACTTGATAAAATCGGCTCTATCCAGCTTTGTAACTCTTCATTGTATGTCGTAGACTCATCAAAAAGGCAAACCACACCAACCATTTGATTTGACATGTAGAGCGGCGTGCCAAACACATTAACAATCATTTTCTGGTTATTACCGGCAACACCTGCCATCTGCAGACTACGCTTGCTCTGTTTCGTCTCAATAATATCTTCGATTAAACCACGAACAAATTCCTCACCAATAAAGTTATTTTTAACCAGGCGCGTTTGTGCCAAAATACGGTAAGGGAGGTTGTAATCTATATTATTATCGTCATGATGGCCGACTTCAACAATAATACCATGATTGCTCTCACCAATACGGAGTAGAATGTCTAACACATCTTTAAAGCTCTTTTTAAAGTCCTCACGTATCAAAAATTTATCTTGTAAACTCTTCATCGCCGAGAAAAGCTCAGCACCTTTGGACACTTTTTGCTTGTCCAGATGTTGCTCAGTGATATCACGTATAATGGCGACATTAAGTGCGCGAGGATCTTCGTCTTTAATGGGGGTCGATTTCACTTGTACAACGCGAACGCCCCCGTCAGTCTCTATTTCATAGGAGCGTTCAACACGTCCATTCAAGCCGTAAAGAGCTTGAGAAAAATATCCACGAGAATTAGGCGTAACACGAGAAATTATCGTGGATAAACTGATTGCTTCGTCGGGAACCGACTCAAGTTCGAAAAGCTTTTTTGCCGACTCATTGATTGTAATAATGCGGTGTTTTTCGCCCAGCACTAACAAAGCATCCGTATAACTATGAATAACGGTATCCAAATATGCGCGACTTCTCTCTGCACGATTTATTTGCTTGGCATATTTCCAAATAAAAAAAACCACTAATAGATTCAAAAGTACGATTTGTGTCGCTGTACGGAGCACTTCTGTATTTAACTCTCTATTAATATAACGACTATCTTGATAAATGATTAGTTTACCCACCTGGACAGACGGGCTGGTTTCATTGTAAACCATTGGAACGATGACTTTATTTAACTCGTCACTGGAGCGCATACCTTTGGAGTCAGTCACATAACGAAACTGATCATTAGAGTCGGTTAACTCTAAACGGTGTACATAGCGTGATCCCATTTCACTATCTAGATCATTTTGTACATTATTAAAGTCATAGTTCCACATTAACGTTGGTAACCGCTGCTTTAAACGTTGGGTAATCGAATTAATGTCTTGATTCATGTCTGACTCAAGGCGCTCTTTCGCAACGTGATAATTATAGTATCCGAAAACGCCCAGTAATAAGGTCGCCAATACCATTAAAACGACGGCTAGCCGCATCCCTACTTGATTCATCATTTACACCTGCATCGTTGCAGCCAAGGTCTGAGTTTGAAAACGTGCTTTATCGAAAGCTTTGAGTACAGCACGTTCTTTTAACGTCATTTTCTCACATACTGAGCCGACCCACTCCCAATTGGCATGCTCAATGTGCTTACATAACATTAACAATTCACCATAACGTCCTGATTGAGACAAGAGTGCATTTTTCGCTTCTTGGTCGAGATCAAGTTTCCCAACTAAATCTTCCATTGGCGCTGCCAACATAGCATCAAGCAGTGAAAAGGCACCAACTAAAAAGGCCTCATCAGGATCCATACCTTTTATCATTGGCGCCGCCTGTTGCATAAAAATCGCACGGAGTATCGCGGATGTCTGCAAATGAGAGCATTCCTGATGATTCATATTCGACATAATGAGTAAGGATATTAACCGACGCAACGACTCAAGCCCTAGATAGACAACCGCTTGCTTCGGATTTGTGATCGGCTTTTTTTTCGATTTAGCCAGGATGTTCGCACTGGTTACAACTTTATAGAGTAACGAGACATCACGAGAAATTACGTCGGTGATTTCATCAATATCATGAGGACTACGATTAATCACGATGCAAGCATCTAATAAGCTGATCACAGATGGCGCCACATCATTATGACTTTTTACTTGCGGTTGTTCAAAAAAATAGCCCTGAAACAGGCTAAACCCAAGTTGCTTGGCCAGCATAAACTCGTCTTTTTTTTCAACTTTCTTCGCAAGAAACTGAATATCTGGATAATCAGACATCACACCAACCCAACTCATCGGGTCTTCGCTTGCCATACTGACAGAAATGACATCAAACAGATGCAAATGCCGCTGCCAGCGGTTAGTAAACATACCGCTGTCACCCTGTATCGTAAACCCTGCTTTTCGGTAGGCCTCTAGCTGTTTAGCCAGTACAGGCGTTGCTTTGCACGTCTCCGTAATATAGAGAACCAAACGCGCGACAGGAATAGAAAAGGGTATCTCATCTAATAAGGCCGTTTCTGAGAAACTCACGACATAGCGCAAATCATCATCAAGCTCCTTTCCCGATAGAAAGTTGGCACTTAAAACCCGCGATGTTGCGGTATCTTCATCAATCGAGGGAAATTTGTTTTGTAACCCTTCACGAAATAATAAATCGCTACCCCACTGATTTTGCTTGTCGTCAAAGATCGGCTGGCACGAAAAAAAAATCTCACTCACAATGTACTCCCCCCAAAACGATCCCTTAGTACAAACTTAGACCAAAGGAAGGACTTTTGATCGTTTTTTTGATTAAAGTGAGTATGTTAAGTCCATTTCCCTACCAAGATAGTGCCTTTTACTTGGGAGAAATCATGAATTTTGCTACGCTTCCCGCAAAGACACTAAGAGGATAAATCATGGATATCTTAAACCAACTCGCTGATGATGCCCCCGAGCACGAGCCGGATTCGTTACCGTCACTCGACGAACAAAAAGCGATTGTGGCAAAACTCAAAGCGCTTGAGGAAAAAGGCGAGCTCACCGACGACGTATTGGCGCAGTATTTTGCCGCCAAACAAAAAGACACAAGCGACGAAGAAGAGTAAACGCAACACGATAAAGTGACCTTGTCACTTTTTAAATCTATCCTATTTTGCACTATGAGTGTGATAGCCGAGACGTGCCAATGAGAGATGTGAGCCTTGCAGGATTGATACTTGCGTGACAGGGATAGATAGTAAATGAGCGAAAAAGATACGCCCCGAGTTCAATTTCGGGGCGTTTTTTTGGTTTACTCAGGCGCAATGCCGTCGGTTTTCGCCGCACAAATAAAATCATTTTTGTGCAGGCCTTTAATCTTATGCGACCACCAAGTCACGGACACTTTACCCCACTCCAGCAAGATAGCCGGATGGTGGCCTTCTTGCTCAGCCAGTTCAGCTACTTGGTTGGCAAACGCCCACGCCAACTTAAAGTTGCGGAAAGTAAACTCGCGTTCGAGCTGATCAATCCCATCTCGCGTCACTTTGCTCCATTGTGGGATATCTTTAAGCAGCGCCGGCATTTCCTCAGCACTGACCAATGGGGCATCAATATTACAGGCTTCACATTTCAACTCAGTTAGTTCAGACATGTTGCGTTTCCTTTTGCTGTTCTGTCTTTTTCGGTTTGGGCGGGAACAAAGGCGCATGAAGGCCCAGTTCCATGGCTTGATGCACATCAGCAATCAAATCACGTTGGCTGATGGCAAATAAGTCGTCAATCGACTCAATGGTAAAGTAAATGGGTTGCATGATGTCAATCCGATATGGCGTGCGCATGACATCTATCACTTCTAAAGGCTTACGCACCGCTTTGTCGCTATTAAAGGCGTACTCGGTCTCCGCCGGCGAAGACAAGATCCCGCCGCCATAAATGCTGCGATTGCCTTGCGCGTCACTGAGTAAACCAAACTCGACCGTAAACCAATACAAGCGTGCAAGATAGACGCGCTCTTTGGGCGTGGCCTGCTTACCGAGCTGACCATACATATGGGTAAATTCAGCGAATGCTGGGTGGGTGAGCATCGCACAGTGACCGAAGATCTCATGAAAATAATCCGGCTCTTGCAAGTAATCAAAGTCTTCTTTGGTGCGCAAAAAGGTCGCCGCGGGGAATTTTTTATCCGCCAATAAGGCGAAGAAATGGTCGAAATCAATCAATGCAGGCACGGGGGCCACTTGCCAGCCCGTCTCTCGCATTAACACTGCATTGACATCTGGGATCTGTGGCACCGTGTCATGCGGCAAGTCGAGCAGTCGTAAACCGTCGAGATATTCCTGACACGCTTTGTCTTTGATACACGCAAGCTGCCGTGTGACTAACTGTAGCCATACATCGTTTTCTTGTGCCGACCAGGCTACACGACCTAGCTCATCAAGTGGTTTGGATTCGTATTTACTCTGTTTCACGTTCACCGCCTTGTGTCGTTGTCTGGCGTAAAAATCGCGCGTAAACAGCGGCCCTTAGCCTTACGCAATGTTTCCGTTACTCACAGATTACGTCGACTTTGCAGAGAAAATCATCTCCTCACCTCGGTTTCAATTTTACCTTTGCGTAACATTTATTTTACATTGTGCATTCAAAAGGCTGTCGCTACGGGTAATGCCTCACCCTCGAGGGATCCGCGTGCTTGTATGGCTCGTAGTGGTTGAGAAAGGCCTAACTGCAGGGACGAGTGATGAATTTACAACTGAGCGAACTGATAAATTACGACAACATTGACAAGATTCAGATCCGCGGCATTGATGGCATGTTATATCAAGCAATAGCCTTTTTGCGTCACGGCGATACGGTGGAGCAGAAGCTGATTTACCACGGCGATAAGCCCTATCTGTCCCGCAGCTTGCTAGCGGTGAAAGATGATTTTGAATGGATTAACGCCGCGCAATACGTGTTAGTCACTGACACGGCGTATGACGAAATGATAGGGCTTGGCACGGAAAAGCCTTTATCGACCCTAGAGCAGCCATTGCATTGGAAATAACTCAACAATGCCCCAACCTACGGGGCAATTTCTTCTCCATCCCATGCAAACAGCCGCCCAGTATGGCGACTGTCGAGGCCATCCAATACCGACAATAAGTAGCCAGCCGATTGGGCCGGACTGAATAATTTGCCTGGCTTAACATTGGCTTGAAATGGCGCGGATAAATGACTGTCGACGGTCCCCGGATGCAGACCAACCACGGTCAATGATTTGTCCTGGCGGCCAAGTTCAATGCTCATGCATTTGATCAGCATGTTCACCGCCGCTTTACTTGCACGATAGGCGTACCAACCGCCCGCACGGTTGTCACTAATACTGCCCACGCGCGCCGACAAGATAGCGAGCTTCGCCTCAGCGTTACGTTTCAGTTTGGCCGCTAGATGTTTGCTCAACAGCAGCGGCGCAACGGCATTCACATCAAAAAGCTGGTGCATGGCCTCACTGCTGCACGCCGCGAGGCGTTTTTCTGGGCTGACCGAATCATCATGGAGCATTCCCGAAGCAATGATCACCATATCTAAACTGTTATCATCGATGTGCTCGGCCGCTGCTTGTATCGATGCTTCATCGCGAATGTTCACCGTCACCGGGGTGACTTTTTCACTTATCTCAGCAAGTGGCGCGGGGTCACGCCCCAAGGCAAAGACTTGCTGAATGGATGGCTTGTCGAGCAATGCGCGGCAAAAAGCTTCACCAATCGCGCCACCTGCGCCGACAACCGCCACACGCTGCATGGAATCACTGTTCATTCTCTTGGCTCCTCAAACAAAAAGAGATGCAAACTGCATCTCTTTAGTTAGGGATGAGGCGATCTTGTCGATCACCGTACGTTAAAACTATAGCTTACGTAACACAACCATGAGGTAAAGCCCGCCTATCAAGGAAGCAATGATCCCAGCTGGCATTTCTTGCGGATACAGCCATTGTCGTCCTAGCCAATCGGCAAACAGCATCAATCCCATGCCAATCAATCCGGCGGTGATCATGTGCGCGCGGGCATTTTTCGCACCCCAACTGCGCGCAATATGCGGAGCCATCAAGCCGACAAAACTAAGCGGCCCTACCACCAAGGTGGCACTGACGGTCATGACCGCGACGAGGGCCAGCAACAGCATGCGGGCACGCCCTACCTTTACCCCTAGCGATTGAGCAGTTTCGCCACCGAGCGGCAAAATATCGAGCCACCGCTGACACATCAATCCCAGTGCTACCAGCACCGCCGCAACCAAGGCCAATGTAGTCACTGTGCTGTCGGTCACATAATAGGTTGAGCCTGAAATCCAAGCGAGGACTTGATACGCGCGAGGATCGCCGCCCGCCATCAAGAAGCTCTGTACCGCTTGCATCAGTGCGGCAATGGCTACGCCAGTGAGCAACACCTTTTCTGGCTGGAAGCCGGTTTTGTGATTGAGTAGTACAATCAACGCCAAGGTTGCGCCGGCACCGATTAATCCCCCGACATACAAACTCAGCATAGACGCGCCCATGCCCGCAAAAATAGTGACAATCAGCCCCAGCGCCGTGCCGGCACTGATCCCCATCACCTCAGGGCTCGCCATCGGGTTGGCACTTAAACGCTGAAGCACGGCACCGGCAACAGCAAGCACACCGCCCGCCAATGCCGCCGCCAGCAAGCGTGGCAAGCGCCATTCCAACAAAGACCAATCGCCGCTGAGCGCCAGCCACTGCCAGCCCTCACTTTGACGCGATACGGTGGCAAAAATCACCACACCTAACACCAGTAACATCAACGTTCGGCCTAACGGCCAATCCTGACGCGGTGCGGGCGATCCCGATTGCATCTGTTGGCGTTGACGATTCCCCAGTGACACCCGTGGCAACAACCACAAAAGAAGAGGCGCCCCTAACGCTGCCGTCGCCGCCCCAGTGGGCACCATCATGGCCCGGCGGCCAGGTAACAGTTGGACAGCCAAATCGGTGGCTGCCAACATCAATGCGCCTAAAATCATCGCCAGGCTCAATCGGGTGATGAGCTTACGTGCGCCACATAAGCGCGCAATCGCGGGCGCGGCGAGACCGACAAAGCCAATCACGCCAATCAAGCTAACCACCCACGCGGTCAGAAGCACCGATAGCCCCAGAGCAATTACGCGGATTTTCGCCAGTGATACGCCCAAGCTTTTCGCTCCTTCATCCGAAAGACTCAAGACGTTGAGCGGCTTTAATAAGGCAAGGATCAACACGACCGCCAATCCAACACGTGGCAGTAAGGCTTGCACACTGTGCCAGTCGGTTTGCACCATCGAGCCCGCGCCCCACACCATCATGCCGTGTAGCGCTTCTTGATTCATCAACAGCAGTACAGTGCTGAGCGCACCGCAGTATAGATTTAGAATCAAACCCGCGATCACCACCACGGTGGGCGATAGGCCGCGTCGCCATGCCAGCGCAAACACCACCAGCATAGTCAGCACCCCGCCAGACATCGCCACCATCGCGCTCGACCAAGTCAATAGCCAAGGGGCATAAAGCGTAGCTAGCATCAGCGCCAAGCTGGCGCCATTCGCCACCCCCAGCGTAGAGGGCGAGGCCAAGGGGTTGCGCAAAACCTGTTGCATCAAGGTACCGGCCAGCCCCAAACACGTCCCCGCCAGCAATGCGGTGACCAAGCGCGGCCACCAGGTTAAATGCATCACCACCCCAATCGACGCACTGTCATCCAGCGACCACAACGACTGCCAAAGCATGGAAACATTCACATCCCACTGCCCCAATTGAGTGGAGGCGAGGCTTAACAGTGCCGTCAGTAACGCCAAGGGTACCCATAATAGTTTCAGTTTCATGACTGCTCCCCTTGTTCAGGGTCGGTCAATGCCACGGTCACAAGGCGGGCAAAGCGTAACGCCGATGGAATCGCACCAAAACTCCATACGGGGTCAATCATCAATGGCGTACGTCCCGTACGTTTAACCAAATATTGCCAAAACATATTGGTCTTAAGGGTTTGCTCCACACCCGCGGGGAGCGGGCGCACAATCACCAGCTGCGCATCAAGGTCTAGCAGCTCGCGGGTGGAAACCATGCTAAACCCCCAACTGTTGGTGGTGTTTTGCCACGCATTGCTGAGCCCCAATTCACTGATGGCGGCGTGATACAAGCTGTTGGTCCCAAACACCCGCACATGGTTGGGGTCTAGGAACTGGATCATCAGCAGCGGGGGCTGTTCACCGGGGATCGTATCGCGCAAGCTCGCCAATTGCTGTTTCGCATTGGCAATCAGGGTTTCACCGACCTCCGGACGGTTGGCCTCATGTGCAATTTGCCGCGTCACGGTTTTGAGCGATGCCCAGCTTAGCCCACTTTCATAGAGAGGAATTGAGCTCACCGGGGCAATGGTACTTAGCTTGGGCGTCATCGCCTTAAAAATGGGTGAAATTAGAATTTTATCGGGATGAAGCTCGGCCAAACGCTCCATGTTCGGCTGGGTGCGAAGCCCAATATCAACGGTTTTTTCTGGAATGGGCGGGGATTTCACCCACGAATTGTAATCCGCCTTTTGCGCGACCGCGACGGGCGTCACCCCCAAGGCCAATAAGGTTTCAGTTTGGGTCCAATCCAGCGAGAGAATACGAGGCGACGCGCTGACGCTCGCTGACATCATGGCCGCGGTCAGCCAGACCATAAGCGTCAGAAAAGAGGACTTGATCATACTGGCGATAACTCCCCCGGCATAGCGACCGCATAGCCGGCGGCATGATCGGCAATCGGCATTTCAATACCATAAATCGATTTGAGGGCCGACTCTTGAAACACATCACTAACCGCACCTTGAGTCAGGACTTGCCCGCTGTGCAAGGCGACAATCTCATCACAAAAACGCGCCGCCATATTAATATCGTGCACCACAATAATGATGGACTTATCCAGCTCTCGGCTGAGTTTTCGCACCAAGGTCATCACTTCAACTTGGTGGGCTACATCTAGTGCAGATAGCGGCTCATCGAGCAGTAAGTAACGCGTTTGCTGTGCCAGCAGCATCGCAATCCATAGCCGTTGGCGCTCGCCGCCCGATAAGGTATCGACCAAGCGCTCGGCATAATCTTGGGTACCGGTGAGCGCCATTGCCTCGTTGATCGCTTGGTGATCGGCTTTGGTCAACCGCCCCAGCAAGCCATGCCAAGGATAGCGACCAAAACTGACCAACTCATACCCAGTTAAGTTATCTGTTGCCGGTAAATGCTGTGGCAAATACGCCACCTCGCGCGCAAACGCTTTTTCTGACCATTTCGACAAGGGCTTTTGGTCTAATGCGATCTGTCCGCTGCTGGTTGCCTGTTGCTGCGCTAACAGCTTTATCAACGTCGATTTGCCCGAACCATTGTGGCCGACCAACGCACAGATTTTTCCTGGCGTAAACGACAAGCTCACCTTATCAAGCAACACTTTTCCGTTGACGGCAAACGCAACGTCCTTTGCCTCTAACATATCCCGATCCTACTGCTTAAGTACAAGCGCGGGATGCGCCTGTCAGTTAATTCTACAGTTGGTAATTTTCCGATGCCTAAAAAGCAAATGCAAACCATTTTGATTTCGCTTTGTGCGCTTAGCGCTTGTTAATGAGAGAAATTAGACCTCAACCACGTCACCATCAGGGATCCAAACACCATTCAGCCTCGTATCGCCAAAGGTGAATAGAAGATTGTTGTTACTACTGTCGAGAGCCCTATGTCCCCGCCCATCAGCCTTGTGTGGTTAAAACGCGATTTACGCCTGCGGGATCACGCCCCTTTACAAGCTGCCATTGCAGCGGGGCGTCCCTTGGTGATCCTGTACCTGTTTGAGCCACTGCTGCTCAACGATCCGCACCACTGCGAGCGCCATTGGCGATTTGTCTGGCAATCCCTGTGCGATCTTAATCAACAGCTGGCACCGCTTGGCGGTCATGTCACCATAAGCCAAGGCGACGCGGTGTCGGTGCTTCAGGCCATCCACCAGCAACAAGCGATTGGCGCGGTGTATAGCCATCAAGAAATTGGCGTCGACGCGACGTTTTCTCGCGATAAAGCGGTGGCGAAATGGCTGGCAAGCCATCAGATCCCATGGCATGAATATCCTACCGGGTCGGTGATCCGCGGCGCTAAAAGCCGAGTCGATTGGGATGCAGAATGGCAAAAGGTGATGCGTGCCCCTCTTGCTGATCCCGATTGGCAACAAGCGCACTGGCTAGACACATCACTCACGCTACCCGCGCTCGAACACCACAAGTGGGATTCTCCCGCGCCACGCTTTCAACCCGGCGGCCCGAGTTGGGCGTATAAAACCTTGCAGTCTTTTTTCCGCGAGCGTGGGCAACGCTATCAGCGCCATATCTCTAAACCGCTCGCCAGCCGCAAAAGCTGTACGCGACTGTCACCCTATCTTGCTTGGGATAACATCAGCGTGCGCGAGATGTATCAAATCACCCTCCTCCATTGGCAGAAAAAGGGTTGGCGGCGTGCGCTGGTAGCCATGGTGTCGCGTTTGCATTGGCACTGTCATTTTATGCAGAAATTTGAAAGCGAGCATCACATGGAGCATCGGCCCGTCAATCGAGGTTACTTACATTTTGAGTACGCGAACGGTCCGCAGAGCGATGCGCATCTGCTCGCATGGCAACAAGGTCATACCGGTTATCCGCTCGTCGATGCCTGTATGCGTTGCCTACACGCCACCGGCTATATCAACTTTCGTATGCGGGCGATGCTGGTCAGTTTTTTAACCCACCATCTACTGATTGACTGGCGCCGCGGTGTCCATCATTTGGCGCAGCTATTTCTCGATTTTGAGCCCGGTATTCATTACCCCCAGTTTCAAATGCAGGCTGGCGTAACGGGCGCAAATACCTTGCGCATTTATAACCCAGTGAAACAATCGCAAGAGCAAGATCCGGAAGGGGCATTTATTCGTGAATGGTTACCTGAGCTTTCTCCCTTGCCCGACAGTTTGATCCACACCCCGTGGCAAATGACCGATATGGAAGCGATGATGTACGGCGTGGTGCTTGGCGAAGATTACCCGAAAGCCATTGTCGATATCGAACAAACTGGCAAACGTGCGCGTGATATTTTATGGTCGTTTCGTCAACAAGACGCGGTTCGTATCGAAAAAGCACGGATCCTCGCCACCCATGTGCGTCCAAGCAGCCCTGAGCCAACAAACAGCCCTGAGCCAACAAACAGCCCTGAGCCAACAAACAGCCCTGAACAACGAAAAAGCCCGGGGCACGCAGAAAAGCGCACTAAAAAATCACGTTTACCTGCCACTCAATCCACTGGAGGCAACCCAGATGGCGCATAAAAAGCCACACCTCCCCAGCAAGATATGTTTGATGTGCGAACGCCCGTTTACGTGGCGTAAAAAGTGGGCACGCTGTTGGGACGACGTTAGGTATTGCTCTGACCGTTGCCGCCGGGAAGGTCGTCGCCATGCGCGAGCGGCGACGCACTGAACGCATCTAAAAGCGAATTCAATTTCGGGTGTACCCATTGACGTTTAATCGATACCGCATAGAACGGCTCATACACACTCGGCAGTAAAGCGTAGCGGGTAAGCATACCACTATCTAGCTCATCGCGGACCACCACTTCGGGCATCACCGCTAACGCATCATTGTCTCGGGTTAAAAGGCGCAGCATCGCCATATCATTGGCTTCTGCCATGATGTAAGGCTTGAGTTGATATTGCGCAGAGATGGCATCAAACCCCGAGCGAATTGGGTTATCGCCATAAGGCAACACCCACGCTTGGTGTTGATAGCTGGCGTCTAAGGTGGGCGACAAAGCTTTACCCGGCCAACCTATCACCGCCACTGGCTGGCGCGCTAGTTGCTGATACTGCCAAATCTGTTTATTGGTGCCACGCACCGCAATATTGGTCAGTGCTAAATCCAGCTGGTGATCAGACAGCGCATGGAGCAAGCCGGTTTGATCCATCGACTGCAACACATAACGGCACTCCCGTTGATTCACCAACGGCTGAATAAACTGCTCGATAAAGTTCCGCGACATGGTCGATAAGGTGCCAATGCGAATCGTGGCACTGGACAGCGCCCCGCCACTGGATAACAACTGCTCAAGCTCTTCCCCTTGGCGAAATATTTCTTCGGCATAGTTCATCGCTTGATAGCCACTTTCGGTCAACGTCAATGTACGACCTTGCCGCTCAAACAATTGCACCTGCATCGCCTGCTCAAGCTGCTTGATTTGTGACGACAGCGCCGACTGCGAAATATGCAGGTTACGGGCGGTCTGGGTCAGGTTGCCATGGCGTGCCACCTGCCAAAAATAATACAAATGATGGTAGTTAAGTCGGCTCATCGTTCTCTAAAACAGAATGAAAAGTAATTTATTATGTATTTTACTTAATTGTAGTAAGTTTTCACAATGGTTCGCATAACTATTGCTGTGAGGTAAGTCATGTTATCCCTATTTCTCGTCACGCCGCTCAAACTGGTGCTGCTGGCACTGGTTGCGCTTCTTGGCGGTGTTATCTGGCGATACAGTGCCACCGCGTTTGCAGGCCAAACCGACAAACACCGTTTTCTTTTATCCTTACTGCTCACCTTGTCGGCAGTCTTGTTGGTTTTAGTCAGCAATCACCTGTTGCTGTTTTGGCTTGCTTGGGTGGCGGTTAGCCTCTCATTGGGTCGCTTAATTCTTTTCTATCCGCATCGGCCTCGCGCCCAACTCGCGGCACACAAAAAAATGCTGCTCGCCCGCTTTAGCGAATTGCTACTCGGTGGCGCATTTTTATTGTTATTTTTCCACTACCAAACCGCGCAGATTGACCAATTGATGTTTCAAGTCAGCCAGCAGCCTCACACGCTGACTGTAAGCATCGCCGCCTTTATGCTGGTGGGTGTGGCGATCATTAAGTGCGCGCAACTGCCCTTGCACGGCTGGCTCATTCAAGTGGTGGAAGCACCTACGCCTGTCTCTGCCTTGTTGCACGCTGGCATTGTGAATCTTGGCGGGATCTTATTGATGCTGTTCGCGCCAGTGCTCGCGGCGAGCCCCAGTGCCAGCTTTGCACTGCTGGTTATCGCCGGTGTCAGTACCCTGGTGGCAGGGCTGGTGAGCCTGACACGCGTGAGCATTAAGGTAAAACTGGCGTGGTCGACCGTCGCACAAATGGGTCTGATGTTAGTTGAAATCGCCCTAGGCCTTTATGAGTTGGCACTGCTGCACTTACTGGCGCACTCTTTCTACAAGGCGTTCTCTTTCCTCAACAGCGGCAATGGCGTCAATCATTGGCTAGCAACCCAACTGGCCGACGCCTCAGTTCCGCGTCGCTGCCATTGGCTTGCCGCGATGGCCACCACCGCCGGTTTGATTGTCGCCGTGCACCTGAGTGTCGGTATTTTAAATAGTTTTGCAGCCGGTTGGTTGCTGTGGATGGCGATGACCATGCTGCTATTACCGGCCTTTACCCGCCCAGGCGCTGCTCGCCCGACACGCGTGCTGCTCAGTAGCGTGTTTGCGCTTGGCCTGCTCGGGCTCTACGCCGCCATTAAACATAGCTTGATTGTGTTTGTCGCGGGTGGAAATGCCACCTATTTATTTGCCGATGCCTTTGCGCTGGTGCTGTTTATCACGCTGTTTGCTCTATCACTGGCGGTCCAGTACTGGCCTCACAAAGCGTGGGTCAACCGCCTGTTTATTTGGCTGAACGCCGGGGCTTACCTTGATGAGTGGGCGACGCGCCTAACACTCAAATGGTGGCCGAGTGCTTCTTTAATCCAACTACAAACGACCCAATGGCAACCGCATAAGGAGACGCGTTAATGATTGCGAAAACGCCCAACGTATCTGCACACCCTGAGTCCCTCGATGTGAGCGATTTTCGCGATGCCACCCAGCAAGCGGTCGTAGCGATTGCGCCAAGCTGGCCGTTGGATCAAATGATTGCGGTGAACCCATGGTGGCCGCAACGCTTTACCCCCATTGAGCAAGTCTTTGCTGAGCAAGCGGTGTTAAGTGGCCACTGTCCGCTAATGCCGTCGGCGTACTATCTGTCGCATTGGCAATCGCCCATTAGTGAGGCACACCTTGCCGAGGCCATTTCAACCTCTGGCAGCGCATTAACAGTGAATGATTGTCTGCGTGCACTGCGCATTCATAGCAGTAACCTCCCGCGTTGGAAGCCATTGGCTGAGTTGTGTGACCGCACTCGGGAAACACAAGAAGGCTTATCGTGGCAGCAAGAAATCCAGCAGCAAGTGAGCCAGTTTCTCGCGCTTTATCACCAATACCCACAGCGCTTTGATGCCCAAGGCCAAGGCGGTGAACACCTTTATCAATGCTGGTTGAGTGTGGTGAGCCAAGATAAAGGCATTAAAACCCTCACTGGCGTAGATTTGCTCGCCGATTTCGCCGCACTGCCTATCCAAATGGATGCCCTGATCGCTGAAGCGGCCGCCTTTTGGCAACCGATCCTTCATGACCCAAACGGTAACTTGGCCTATTGCCACGCGCTGATGCATGGTTTATCAGGTTGGGCAAGCTGGCAGGCTTGGTTAGATTGGCAGCAACAGCTCAGTGACAGTGAACAACAAGATCATGGCATGGGCCTATTCGCGATTTTACTCGCTTGGGATACAGTGCTGGCACGCTGGCTTGCTAAACACCGTGAAGCGGCGTGGGCAAGCATTCGCCAGTCCATGCACCACCAAGCGGTGAATGTGCGCCATTGGTATCACCAAGCACAACAACAGCTCGCGCCACTGTGGATTTGGCAGCAAGCGCTGGAAATCAGTCAGCAGCGCCCTTGGGCACACGCCTTGTCCGCGCAGGCCAGTGTCGACACTCTCGCCACCTCGCCTACGCTGCAAGCTGTGTTTTGTATCGATGTGCGCTCTGAACCGATGCGTCGCGCGTTAGAAGCACAATCTGATCGGATTCAAACCCTTGGCTTTGCTGGCTTTTTTGGCTTGCCGATCGCCTATCAACCCACTGATAGCCAGATTCAACGCCCGCAACTGCCCGGCTTATTGGCACCGGCGATCACCGCCTCACAAACCCATGCCACCCCCGAACGCTGGTTGCGGATGACCAAGCTCGGCTGGCAACGTAGCCTTGATGCGCCCGCCGCCAATTTAGGCATGGTCGAAGCCGGTGGCATGCTGAAACTGGTGAGTTTGTTAAAGCGCGCATTGCGCATTTCTGGCACCGAAAACCCGCTAAATCGACTCAGTCATACTGACAGTGATTGGGCGCTCACCCTTGACAACATGCCGTTAAGCGCAGCAGAAAAGGCAGAGCTAGGCGCTGGTATCTTGCGCGCCATGGGCATTGCTGACCATTTAGCCGATGCCGTCTTGTTGGTGGGTCATGGCAGTGAAACCTGTAACAACCCTCATGCAGCAGGGCTTGACTGTGGTGCTTGCGGTGGACAAACCGGTGAGGTGAATGTCCGCGTACTCGCACAGCTTCTTAACGATGCCGACGTGCGTGATGCCATGGCACAGCAAGGCGTAACGATTCCCGCCAGCACCCGTTTTTATGCCGCCATGCACAACACCACCACCGACGCACTGGATGTCTTTCACGCTCAAGAGCATGCCCAATGGCAAACGTGGCTTGCCGCTGCGAGCGAGCAAGCACGTGCAACCCGCGCCAACCAGTTTGATCAAACGCCTACCCAGCCATCCAAGCTCAAACGCTTCTTTGCTACACGGGCCAAAGATTGGGCACAAATGCGCCCTGAATGGGGACTGTGTGACAACGCCGCGTTAATCGTGGGCCCGCGCACCCTGTCTCGACAGATTAATTTGCAAGGTCGCAGCTTTTTACACGACTACGACTGGCATAGAGACAGTGACTTTAGCCAGCTTACGGCAATCCTCACCGCGCCCATGGTGGTGACCAATTGGATCAACTTGCAGTACTTTGCTTCTGTTACCGCACCGGAAAAATTTGGCAGCGGAAACAAATTGCTGCACAACATCGTGGGTGGCCATATTGGGGTGTTTGAAGGGAATGGTGGTGACTTGCGAATTGGCTTATCGCATCAATCCGTGCACGATGGCCGTCGATATCGCCACCAGCCAGTGCGATTAAGCGTATTTATCGCTGCCCCTCGGGAGGCAATTGATAGTATACTTGCACGCCATAACGATATAGCCGCGCTGGCGAATCACGGCTGGCTGTACTTGATGCAAATTGATGCGCAAGGTGCAGTATGGCAACGCGATCGCTCGGGTCAGTGGTATCACCTGAACGTAGCAAAATAAAACGGAGCATGTCGTTGAAAACGCAACTTCTCTCAGCGCAGTGTTCAACGGACCTAACACAAGCCGCCGAGCTACTGAAAGCCGGCGAACAAGTCGCGGTGCCTACAGAAACCGTGTACGGTCTGGCAGCGGATGCCAGCAATCCAGACGCCGTCGCGGGCATTTTTACCGCCAAAGGGCGACCCGCCAATCATCCTTTGATTGTGCATCTCGGTGACGTCGCATCGATCACCGAGTGGGCAACGCAGATCCCTGATGAAGCATATAAGCTGGCGAATGCCTTCTGGCCAGGGCCGATGACGCTGCTGCTGCCACGAGCCGAGCATGTTTCACCGGTAGTCACGGGTGGATTGGATACCATTGGGCTTCGCGTGCCCGCGCAACCTGTGTTATTGGACCTGCTCGCCACCCATCAACTTGCCGTTGCCGCCCCGTCAGCGAACCCGTATAAAAAGCTCAGCCCCACCACGGCAGAGCAAGTGGTGCATGGTTTAGGCGGAAAAATTGCGGCAGTCATTGATGGCGGCCCTTGCCAACATGGGCTGGAGTCGACCATTGTCGATCTTACCAAGCGCCCCTTCCGCGTACTTCGTGCCGGTCCAATCACCGCCAGCGAGCTGAGCGCCGTGCTGGGTGAAACGGTCGACGCCCCCGAGCAGCACGACACCGTGGTGCCCGGCAATGTGGGAAGCCATTACCAACCCAACACACGGTTGCAGATGGTGGCTGCGGACTTGTCTGATCTCCCTGCGCCCCAGCCTGAAAAACGCGCGGCCTTGCTTCACTTTGGCGAAGCCCCGACACGGGATGATCTGGTCTGCATTGCCATGCCGGATGACGCCGCACGCTATGGGCAAGCGTTATATCACCAACTCGCCCAAGCCGACCAACTGGGCGTCGATGAAATCTGGCTCGCCCAGCCCCCTCATGGCGAAGCATGGCTAGCCGTGCATGATCGCCTGCGCCGCGCCGTCAGCTAGTTTTTGACGCTCACAACGCGCGTGTTTGCATAAAGCTTGCCGTTGCAGTGGCACACACAGTGTCTGCAACGGTAAGTGTTGCCTCCAACTGACTCATGCCGTGTTTCGCTTTCACACACCAAGCACGTACCTCAGCCTCAACGGCAACGGGCACTGGATGGTGATAGCGAATATTAAGTGACGCTGTCACACTTTGCGGGGCAAACAAGAAGGTACAATGGGTCAACGCCGCATCTAAAAGCGTCGCAATTACCCCACCGTGTAGCTGATCTTGATATCCCTGCCAAGTACTTTCTAACCATACTTTTGCGCTCACTGCAGTTTCATCGTCTTGGTAAAATCTAAGATTAAACAGCCCGTTGTCACTGCAAGCCACACACTGATGATGCGACCGTGGCGGCATCACACGTAATTCACTCATGGCAACCGCAACCCTGTCCACTAGCGTGACCGCCTTTACCTTGCCGCTTGCCACACCCTCGATGTTGACCACCTAGACCGCTACCTTGCGCGCCACACCCTCTTCCACGTCCTGAATGACACGCTGCTTTCCGTTGTTGTGGTTGTTGCTGTTGTTGCTGTTGCTTCATTTGCTGCAACGCCGGCCGCCCTTGACTCGCATCCGTAAGCGGTTGCCAGTACGCAGGCGACAACCACTGGGTAGGATTTAGGCGACCATTGGTTAACTGATAAACATGTAAGCCAGCATCAAGTAATCCCGCTAACGCATTCTCGCCAATATGACGGGTCACCACACGTGTTACTTGGTTAGCTTTCAGCATCGCTATCAAGGCGTTTTTGGCACCGCAACCTTCTGTTACACGTGGGTTGGCGAACTGAGCGAGTGCTTGGCCATCGTCGTCAAACAGCGCAAAGTGCTCGGCCTTCATAAAATGTCCCGCAGGACGGTCTTGGGTCATCGCAATAACAATTGTCATCTTCCGTTCTCTCTTTATATAAATGGCATATGCTAAAAATACGCCTCATTTGTGGCATATGCAAACTATTCTGTGAGAGAAAAATGAAGAAAGTCACGTCAAGACGTGGAGAGTGTTCGAATCAAGCTGCAACGTCGTGCGACAAAATACTTTTTCGAACACGCGCTCATCCTTGCTAAGTCGCATGATGAATGACAATAACTAAATGGAAGCATTAGTTTAAAAATACCTATTTTCACGGCAATCATTGACGTGAAAATACAGTTTAGTAAACCATAAAAGCACCTTGGTTAGTCACATTCAGCACAGACCTTTTTTTGTAAATGATTAACCCAACACTACTCTTCTGACTCAAACACCAGTGCTTTGCCTTCTACGAGGCAGGCGGTGGTTTTGGCGCGGGCGCGTTTAACCAGGTTGGCTAACGTTTGACGAGATACGCCCATGACTTCCGCGGCTTGCAGTTGCTGCATCCCTTGATGGTCAACAAGGCGCATGGCTTCGAACTCATCCAAACCTATGGTCACCGTCTCTAGCTCACTGAGTGGAATGGCGTTGGGTTTAAAACAATTGGTATGCGGTTTTCCGCAGATACGGCGGGGCATTTTAGGGCGCGGCATAGGGTCTCCTTTTTCGCCTATGCTAAGTGAGTTTTTTGCTTATGCCAACAAAAAGGGATGCCAATGCATCCCTTTTCTATTTATTGCTACGAGCAGTGACTTAGTCTGTCACGTTACACGTCGTACGTCGTCGAGGCGGTGTTACCGCCAGTGCCTGTCCAGTTGGTGTGGAAGAACTCACCACGTGGCTGATCAAGACGCTCATAGGTATGCGCACCGAAGTAGTCACGCTGCGCTTGCAGCAGGTTGGCTGGCAAACGTGCTGTGGTGTAGCCATCCAAGAAGGTCAGCGCCGATGTGGTACATGGCATTGGGATACCGGTTTCCATCGATTTCGCCGCCACTTTACGCCATGCCGCTAAACAGTTATCCAAGATCCCTTTAAAGTACGCATCTGAGCCCAAGAAGGCCAAGTCAGGATCCTTAGCAAAGGCATCACGGATGTTACCCAAGAAGGCCGAACGGATAATACAGCCGCCACGCCACATCAGCGCGACGTTGCCGTAGTTGAGATCCCAGCCGTTCTCGTTTGACGCTTCACGCATCAGCATAAAGCCTTGCGCGTAAGAGATAATTTTTGACGCCAGCAGCGCTTGACGCAGCGCATCAACCCACTCGGCTTTGTCACCATCAACCGGCTGGATATGTTTTTCAAATAGCTTCTCTGCCGCGACACGCTGATCTTTCAATGCTGACAAGCAACGCGAAAATACCGATTCAGAGATCAGGGTCAGCGGAATGCCAAGATCCAGCGCGTTAATCCCAGTCCATTTACCGGTGCCTTTTTGACCCGCGGTGTCGAGGATTTTCTCAACCAAAGGCTCACCGTCTTCGTCTTTATAACCCAAGATGTCCGAGGTGATCTCGACCAGATAGCTATCCAACTCGGTTTTGTTCCAGTCGGTAAAGACTTGCTGCATCTCATCATGGCTCATGCCAAGGCCGTCTTTCATGAACTGATACGCCTCGGTGATCAGCTGCATATCGCCATACTCGATACCGTTGTGCACCATTTTCACAAAGTGGCCGGCGCCATCACGGCCGACCCAGTCACAACATGGCTCGCCGGTATCGGTTTTCGCTGCAATACCTTGGAAAATAGGCTTCACCGCTGGCCACGCCTCTTCTGAGCCGCCTGGCATAATAGACGGCCCGAAACGTGCGCCCTCTTCACCGCCAGACACACCGGCACCAATGAAGTGAATACCTTTTTCACGCAGTGCTGCCACACGACGGTTGGTATCTGGATAGTTGGTGTTACCGCCATCAATAATGATGTCGCCTTTCTCAAGCAGTGGCGTCAGTTTGTCGATAAAGGTATCGACCACATCACCGGCACGAACCATCAGCATCACTTTACGTGGCGTTTCTAGCTTCTCAACCAGTTCTTCCAGCGAATAAGCGCCAACGATGTTAGTGCCCTTGGCTGGGCCTTCAAGAAACTCATCGACTTTGGCCGCGGTACGGTTATGTGCCACGACTTTAAAGCCGTTGTCGTTCATGTTGAGGATAAGGTTTTGGCCCATGACCGCCAAACCAATTACGCCAATATCACCTTTCATCGTGCTCTCCATTAATTCTGTCCTGGTAATTTTTTTGCTGCCGCGGCATCGAGTACCCATTCCGTCGTGCCTTTGGCACTGCGGATATTGGCGGCAGGATATGGCAGTTGAGTGGGCTCGTGCGTGGCGATCTCATTCACGATCGCTTGCTTGCCCTCACCCAACACCAGATAACTGATTTTCTTCGCCGCGCGCAGCACACGGGCGGTTTTTGATACACGCTTTTGACCCGATTCAGGATGCGAGGCCACCAGCGCCAGTGCGGTATTGTCATACTGAGGATCGTGCGGGAATAGCGAGGCGGTATGGCCATCGCCACCGACACCCAGCAAGACCCAATCAAACACAGGCGTGCCGTTTTCGCTTGGGATCAGCGCTTGCATTTCCGCACTAAAGCGCGCGGCTTCCACGTCCGGATCGTCTTCACCACGAATGCGATGAATGTTCTCTTCTGGAATGCGAATCTGGCTAAACAGTAGTTTGTCGGCTTCGCCAAAGTTGCTCTCGGCATCATCCGGTGCCACACAGCGCTCATCGCCCCACCAAAAATGCAAGTTTTGCCACTGAATCGCCGTGGCGTAGTCATCACTGGCTAAACGCTTAAACAGCATTTTGGGCGTGCTGCCACCAGATAGCGAGATGTGTACGGCACGATCTTGCTCGCTGAACGCTTGCATCGCGTCAGCTAAGTGATTGACCACCGCGTCGGCGTCATCAAAAATACGGGCATTGATCATAGTTCGCAGTATTCCGTGTCTGTGAGGTTTTTGCAGGGGAAACGCCACGCATGGTCGTCTCGCGCCAGCAAGTGGTCGGCTTCTTTCGGCCCCCAAGTGCCACAGGCATAACCATATAGCGCTTTGCCATTATCCTTGTATTGGAGAATTGGCTCAACAAACTGCCAGCAGGCTTCCACCGCGTCACTGCGGGCAAACAAGGTTGCATCGCCTTTTAAGGCATCAAGCAATAAACGCTCGTAAGCCGTCAGCATCTGGGTTTCTTCCAGCGACGTATAATGAAAATCCATGTTTACCGCTTTGGCGTTAAAGCCAGCACCCGGCTCTTTCAGGCCGAAACTCATTTGAATGCCTTCGTCGGGCTGAATACGGATCACCAAGCGGTTTTCGGGCGCATTTTTGCCGAATACGGGATGCGGGGTCTGTTTAAAGTGGATCACCACTTCGGTCACGCGCGTCGGTAAGCGTTTACCGGTGCGCACGTAAAATGGCACCCCATTCCAACGCCAGTTATTGATAAACATCTTAAGACCAACGTAGGTTTCTGTGCGCGAGTCTTCCGCCACACCTGGCTCATCACGATAGCTGGGTAATGCTTTGCCGCCAACTTGCGATTCAGTGTACTGGCCCAGCACCAAGTTATTGTGCAAGTCGTCTTCAGAGAGCGGCTCAAGCGATTGCAGCGCTTTAAACACCTCATCACGCATTGCATCAGCATTGATCTGTGCAGGCGGCTCCATCGCCACGAGCGACAACACTTGCAATAGGTGGTTTTGGAACATATCCCGAACCGCGCCCGACTGGTCGTAATAACCACCGCGACCTTCTACGCCAAGATGCTCCGCACCGGTAATTTCAACATAGTCAATGAAGTTGCGATTCCAAAGCGGCTCGAACATCGCATTGGAGAAACGGAAAACCAACAGATTCTGTACCGTTTCTTTGCCTAAGTAATGGTCAATACGGTAAATCTGATGCTCTGCAAAGTAGGCGTGAATGTCTTTGTCTAACTGACGAGCGGAGGCTAAGTCGTAACCAAACGGCTTTTCGACCACCAAGCGTTTCCAACCGTTACTTTCATCATTCAGGCCATGTGCGGCTAGACAGGCAGGAATAAAGTTGTACAGCTTCGGCGGCGTAGCAAGATAAAACAGCGTATTACGCTGGGTGAAACCATATTGTTCGGACAATTCGTCTAAACGCCCTGTTAGCGCGCCATATTCGTGGGTGTCAGAGATATTGAACGATTGATAATGCACGTGCGCCATAAAGGCGTCGAGCGTGGCAGGATCGGTTTCTTCAAGCTCTTGCATCGAGCGACGGAGCTTGTCACGGAACGACTCGTCACTATAGAAGGTGCGGCTTGCGCCAAGAATTGCGAAAGACGCAGGCAGCTGTTTGTTCGCATACAAATGATACAGGGCTGGGATCAGCTTGCGGAAGGTGAGATCGCCAGATGCACCAAAAATAACAATACTGCTGTTTTCTGGAATTACCATCATCTTTCCTTTGATAATAAAGGTACTGCATGTGATTTGCGCCACAAATTAGCAGCGCAGTGGCCAAATTGGTAATTGGCCCTACCTATTGATGCCATTGATGTCGCCACTGAAATATGGAGCCGGCTAACTCATCCCTACATTTGCAGCCAGCACGACCAATTCAATGTGCGACAAAAGCACTCTAGTCTAGCACTTTATTCGTCAATAAGCTGCCCCACACTGGTAAGAGGTGCTCAATCGACATCGCTCGCCATCCAGTCAGTCCCGCTTTCCAGCAGACACGTAACGAACTGCGAGACTTTATCGCTTGTCGCCCCGTACGCGGTATAAACACCCACGTTGCCCCGTTTTTCTGCATTAACCCAAAGCATGTTAATTCCCTTAGCGCCGAGAAATGACGCGGCTTTATCGGTGTAAGGCATGACAGCATGCGTACGTTGCAACAACGAGATGCTGGCTGAGAGTGAGTCGAGATCAAAGGCATGCGGGTGAAGGTTTAGCAACGGTGGTAAAGGACGAGAAAGTAAATGGGCATGGCGAGGATGATCGGGTGTCACTCGCAATAATGGCCAGTCAAAAAGATGCGCTGACAACACCGGCTGATGGTGGCACTTCAATTGGTCAAACAAAGGATGATCCTGATGTGCAAACCAAGCTTCTGTATCTTGGAACAAAGGGGTAAAACGCACCTGACTGGTGGCAATTAGTTCACTGATTTCATGGCCAATAAAAACATCAATATCGCCATTTAAAAGCGATGACATTAATGCCAACCGATTACCAAACTCAATATGCACCGAACACTGATGCTCGGCTTGATACGCCACCACCGCCGATTCGACAAACAAAGGCCACCAGGCTTCTCCCGTCCCTAGCTTAACCTGTCCGGCTTCTCTGGCTTGTAGCACATGCAACTGTGCTTGTAATCGTTGGCGCGCAGCGTGTTGGGCCGTTGCGTGCTGATAATAAAGCTCGCCAGCAGCCGTCATACTGACGCCACGCGGATGCCTTATTAATAATTGGCTTGATAGACGCTGTTCTAACTTTTGGATTTGCGCGGTCAATGTAGGCTGACTGATCCCTAGCTTTAACGCTGCGGCTTTGATGCTGCCACTCTCAGCCACAGCCAAAAAATAACTTGCCGCTTTTTCTACGTCCATTGCATCACCGTTCACATTTTTGCTTTAACCGTTATAGTTTAAAACACTTACTCGCATCAATCATAGCCGTTAAATAGGTTTATTTTCACTCTTTGGTATAGCCATATAGCTATAACAAAGAGAGAGTTATCTATTTTTAATCCCCGTCTTGGGCAGGTACATTCATATCCATTATCGAACGCGTGTTCAAACTGATAAAAACAAAGAGGTAATGGGTATGCAGTACGCTTGGTGGCATGATGCCGTTGTTTATCAAATCTACCCACGTAGTTTTTACGACACCAATGATGATGGCATTGGCGATCTGAACGGAATTATCGAGAAACTCGATTACTTACATTGGCTCGGCGTCAATGTGTTATGGCTATCACCGGTGTACCAATCGCCGATGGATGACAATGGCTACGACATTTCCGATTACTGCGCGATCGCGCCTGAATTTGGCACCATGGAAGACATGACGCGCTTGATTGATAAAGCCGGCTCGCTCGGCATCAAAATCGTGATGGATTTGGTAGTCAATCACACCTCCGACGAACACCCTTGGTTCCAAGCTGCGCTTCAAGACAAAAACAGTCCCTATCGCGACTTTTACATTTGGCGTGATGCCAAACCCGATGGCAGTGCGCCGGATGATCAAGGCTCAATCTTTGGTGGTAGCGCATGGCAATGGGAGCCAAACACCGAGCAGTACTACTTTCACTTGTTCTCCAAACGTCAGCCCGATCTGAACTGGGAAAACCCCGCCGTCCATGACGCCGTGTATAAGATGATGAACTGGTGGATTGACAAAGGCATTGGGGGATTCCGCCTTGATGTAATAGATTTAATTGGTAAAGAGATCGACAAAGGCATCACTGGCAACGGCCCGCGCCTTCACCCTCTGCTGCAGGCGATGAACCAAGCAACATTTGGCGGCAAAGGCTTGCTCACCGTCGGCGAAACATGGGGCGCAACGCCGGAGATCGCCAAACTTTATAGCGCACCGGAACGCAATGAACTCTCCATGGTGTTCCAATTTGAACACATTACCGCGACCTGGAAAGACGGCGATAAATGGCAGCCCGTGCCGCTGGATGTCGCCGCCCTTAAACAGGTACTGTTCAAATGGCAACAAGAGCTGGCCGATAGCGGTTGGAACTCACTGTTTTGGAACAACCACGACTTGCCCCGCGCCGTATCTAAATTTGGTCACGACGGAGAGTACCGGACACGCTCAGCAAAAATGCTCGCCACAACCTTGCACTTAATGAAAGGCACGCCCTATATCTACCAAGGGGAAGAGATTGCGATGACCAATGTCGCCTTCCCGTCTATCGACGATTATCAAGACATCGAAACCCGCAATTTTTACGACTTGCGTGTTGCAGAAGGCGTTGATCCAGACACCATGATGGAGGCGGTCTACCAAAACAGTCGCGATAACGCCCGTACTCCAATGCAATGGGAGAACGCACCGCAAGCAGGCTTTACCCAAGGAACACCATGGTTACCGGTTAATCCTAACTACACCACCATCAATGTGGCACGGGCAACTGAAAATAGCGGCTCGGTGCTCTATCACTACCGTGAGCTGATTAAGCTGCGCAAGCAATACCCAGTGATTGCACATGGCCAGTTTGCGCCTGTGGAAGAAGCCCACCCTGATGTGATCGCCTACGAGCGCTTCGACGATACCCACCGTATTCTCGTGGTCAGCAACTTTAGTGAGCAAAAACAAACCATCACCCTCCCCGAACACTGGCGCTATAAGGCCTTAACCTGCCTTAGCTACAACATGGATCCGGTCAAACAGTTAAGCACCACCTACAAACTGGCCCCTTATGAGTCGTTTGCAGTGATGCAATAGCAAGGGCGTTTCGTCTGCCGATACCATCAATATAATCGGGTCGCGCCTGCAGATAGCTGCAGGCGCGAAGCCAAAGCCGACTCACCCCTCTTACACGCCATAAACGACGTCTACAGAAGGCATTAATACATATACCCAAGCCAATCCATATGCCCTGCTGGCCATGATTTGTCTGTCATCGGTTTTACATATAATTCATCGACATACTCGACCGCAACACCATAGTTAGTGTGTTCATGAATGCGTAGCCAAGAGGCATGTGACTCGACAAGCTGAAAGCCATTAGCCACATAAAAATCGTGCAGCTCAGAGATGAGAATAATGAAATCAACATCTTTGTCTTTGGCATAGTCAGTCAGTTGCGCCAGCATACCCGAGCCAATCCCTTTTCTTTGCCAAGCGCTGTCGATGCAAAAATCACTCACGCCTAACACTTTATACACCTCACCACCGACATTCACTGCCCTATAGTCCAAGCCCATACAACCAATCAGTTGATTACCTTGGTACTGCAAAGCTCGCATGTGGAGAAGCTGCTTATAGTAAGAACGGGAAACTTGGTGGTCAGGAAATGCCTTGTTTCTAAGCGCTTGAATAGCCTCATGCTGTGCGTTCGACACTTCGATTTCTGGGCAGACTTTCATATTTAAACTATTGATAAT
>NZ_MUFI01000089.1:0-3048 GCF_001996265.1 Salinivibrio sp. MA440 | reverse complement strand
CTTGATGAAGATATTTTTCCTGGTTTGATGCCCAATATTAAAGCACTCCAACAGTCTGCGACGACATTTAGTAATATTAAACAAGTGACTCATACTGGATGGACTATTGCCGGTATGACTGCAAGCCAATGTGGAATTCCTCTTTTTTCTCCATCTCACCGAAACTCACAAGGCTTGGATGAATTCTTACCTGAAGCTAACTGTTTAGGTGATATACTAAAACGAAATAATTATCACCTTAGTTATATGGCAGGTGCTGATCTTAGTTTTGCTGGAAAGGGTAATTTTTATCAGACCCACAGCTTTGATAGTGTAAAAGGTAAGAAACAGTTATCTCAAAATTTAAAAAATATTGAAAATATGTCCGGTTGGGGATTGTACGATGACTCGCTTTTTTCAATGTTAAAGGATGAATATTCTCGGTTGTCAAAAAACGAAAAGCCTTTTGGGCTATTTTCATTAACGCTTGATACACACAACCCCAATGGGCACATATCACAATTCTGTGAACGTATTCATTATAAAGATGGGAGTAATCCTATTCTTAACTCTGTTCATTGTACCGATGTTCTCGTGAATAATCTGGTTGAGTATATCAAAGAAAATCCGGGTAAAAATGAAACTATAATCGCCATTTCTTCTGATCATTATGCGATGAAAAATACTGCATGGGACGATCTCAATAAGGGAAAAAGAAGAAATTTGTTTATGGTCATCGATCCAGCATCCCCAGAAAAGGGAAAGACGATTAATAAACGAGGTTCGATGCTAGATGTTGCACCTACGCTACTCTCTTTTCTTGACTCTCCCATTGACGGGTTAGGGTTTGGTCGAAACCTAAATGCTGACGTTCCATCTTTGGTTGAAAAGAAGAAGAGTATTGATGCCTATCTAAACGAACATCAAAATGTTGTGAAATACCTCTGGAGCTATCCGAAACTTAATAATGGTATTCATTATTCTTTAGATGTGAAAGATCGCTTATTGTTAGGTGATAGAGAAGTATCACTTCCAGCTATCTTTAAGCTGAATGACGACGCCAATGTTGATGAAATTATTTTTGATAATTACGGGCTAAAGAAACTTGGCGATTATATGGAAGAGATGGATATAGGCCAAGGATTTATTTGGGCAGATCGCTGTAAGTTAATCTACGCGTTTGCAAGATCAGAGAAAATTGGCGAAAGCGATAAGGATAAATGGTGTATTTCTTCTGGAAAAACAGGAGCGAGTGATGTTTCGTCATGGGATCTCACTGATAATATGACAATTAGTCACACTGATATTAAAAGCTCTCTATCCAGCAACGATTTAAGTGAAGCGTCTCATAAGGATCGTGTTACTGGAATATCAAACATCCTTAAGTATGGTGTGGGAAAGCTCGATACTTTATCAGTATCTTCGGAAAGCAATATGGTCGGGAGCGTCGTTGTTCGCTCTGCTGGATTCAGTCGTGGTGAGTCCTATGTTGAGCAAAACGGGAAGAGAGTCAAGCTAAAGCGAGGGCTCACTCTCGTTGGATTAACAGATACATATGCACCTATTAAGCTAAGCCATGTAGATTCTTGTGCCGAACAAGTCGTTGACCACGCCACACTTGAAGATACTGGAAGCTTTGCAACCGTAATGAACAACTATTCAGAGTCATTTGACACGTTTCTAGTAATTGGTCATGACAGTGTTGTTTGTAACGATGATCGTAATCTATTGAATGCTACCTTATCTGATATCGATATGAAAAAATGGAGCAGGGTTGGTTATCGACAGCCATATATTGGAATCATATCAAGTAAGGGTATAAATAAAGAATTGATTGGCGAAAAAGAAGATGCTTTGATTCTTAATGTTGAAAGCTTTACTGAACATGTTGAGTCGGTAGAGAAAAGCATGTTGGGTCATATTGAACGAATCGCATATGCTGGTGGTGGCTATAATGGTAAAACATATACCAATTCAATAGATGCCCTAAATGAAAACAAAAGCTACTATTCGTTGTTTGAAATTGATTTTTCATGGACGTCGGACAACGAACTCGTTTGTATCCACGATTGGAAGCATAGCTTTGAGCGTACGTTCGGCATTAGTACTGAATCACCCGTATCCTATAGTGAGTTTGTTCAATTGGCGTCTAAGGGCTCGGGTATGGGGAATTGTACGCTATCCTCACTTGCGCTGTGGTTAGAAAACAATCCGGGGAAAAAGATTGTTACCGATGTAAAAGAGAAAAATATTGATGCATTACGTCTTATCGCTGAACGATATCCTGAGTTAAAGTCTAGGTTTATACCACAAATATATTGGCCGGAAGAATATAAGATGGTTAGCGAGCTAGGTTTTGATAATATTATTTGGACACTTTATCGCTTCGGTGGTGATATTGAAGATATATTAAACCATCTTGAAAAAATGGACTTATATGCTTTGACCATGCCTCGTGGTAAAGCGGATGCCGGATTGGCCGAATTAGCATTAAAAAAACGAGGAGTACGGAGCTATGTGCATACAATAAACAGTAAGGAAGCGTATCTGCATTATTTAGATCGAGGCGTTTCCGAAATTTATACCGATTGGCTTCATTAGTGTGAATGTCACGATCTAAAATGAATTTATCGAGATAAGCACGATACTTTATCGTCACCGGTATTCGGGATCTTGAATACGGAGAAGATCAGTCTCGTGCTTGCATTGAGAGTCTTACTTTTTATGTACTCTGTATTCCGTAATCTGTATTCGTGAATGGGAATACGGAGCGCTGCGCTTACAGAATACGGGAAAGAGACGCTTCGTGCTCGCATCGGCGCTCTTGCTTTTTCTGTACTCTGTATTCAGTAATCTGTATTCGTGAATGGGAATACGGAGCGCTGCGCTTACAGAGTACGGGAAAGAGACGCTTCGTGCTCGCATCGGCGCTCTTGCTTTTTCTGTACTCTGTATTCAGTAATCTGTATTCGTGAATGGGAATACGGAGCGCTGCGCTTACAGAGTACGGGAAAGAGACGCTTCGTGCTCGCATCGGCGCTCTTGCTTTTTCTGTACTCTGTATTCAGT
>NZ_MUFI01000088.1:0-3417 GCF_001996265.1 Salinivibrio sp. MA440 | reverse complement strand
GATTTATATAAAACAAACCATAAAAACAACACTTATCACGAGCGAAAAAGCATCGATAACAGTCCGACATTCATGCAAATGACATGTCTGTTCTTTAATGAATTATCGTCACTCCCTCACACTTTTTCGATTTATTATTACATTCTTGTTATATGTTATAGCCAGCGCTTGACTGCCTAAAAGTATCTACTAAAGTGGATTGTGTGGTAGGTAAATGACCAAGCTGGCTTCGGTCAGTCTGCGCTAGGGGGAATCCCAAGCTCAAGGCTAACCAGAAGGTGACAAGGCGTTTATCACGAGGTATGCAAAGTTTGATGCAAGAAGGATGTGTCGCATGGAAACTGGTACAGTAAAATGGTTTAACAATGCAAAAGGATTTGGCTTTATTTGTCCAGGAGAAGGGGAAGGAGACGTATTCGCTCACTACTCTACGATTCAAATGGATGGATATAAGACATTAAAAGCGGGGCAAACCGTCAGCTACGAAGTCGAGGAAGGACCTAAAGGCTACCATGCCAGCCAAATTGTGCCAGTCGATCAAGAGGCAGTGAAATAGCACTGATCCCGATCGGCCAAATTGAAGAAAAGGCGAGCTGTTGCTCGCCTTTTTTGTCTTTTCAGTGTGTCACACCGGTTCCATTGCTCAGAGCAGTCCGAGCATCTGCTTGTAGTGGCGACGACAAACAGAGACATAACGTTCATTGCCCCCAATCACAACCTGATCGCCATCTGCAATCGCGTTGCCTTCAGCGTCTTGCCGAATGACACGACTGGCTTTACGTCCACAATGACACACAGTTTTAAGCTCCACCAATTTGTCAGCCCACGCGAGTAAGTACTGTGACCCTTCAAACAATTCACCACGAAAATCGGTACGCAAACCATAACATAGGACAGGGATCCGCAATTTATCCACGACATCGGTCAGTTCCAGTACTTGCTGCTTGGTTAAAAACTGGCTCTCGTCAATTAACAAACAGTCGACTTTGTCCTGAGATAAAATGGCCGCCACATGCTCAAACAACGACGTTTGGTTGTCATACAGATGTGCATCCGCGTCCAGGCCTATACGTGAACTTATTTTACCTTGCCCGTAGCGATTATCGATCGCGGCGGTGAACAGTAAAGGCTGCATCCCACGCTCTTGATAATTGAACGCAGATTGCAACAAGGTGGTCGATTTACCGGCATTCATTGCCGAATAGTAAAAATATAACTGGGCCATAACTGTCTCTACACGTAACGCCCTACTTCAGGGCCAACATCATTCAATACACCGGCATGCTACCGAACCCGCAGAAAAAGAAAAGCCCCGTTTATGCGGGGCTTGAAGGACTATCCTTTCAATTGACAGGGCCGCTTTTTAAGCCAAAGTAACCCCGAGCACAAAAGAATGAACGCCAGCGTCGACGCGGCTAATGACCATAACAAAGAGGCGGTAAAGCCAAGCACTAAGAAGCCAAATGTCGCAACGACTGCGCCCCCGATTGCATAAGGTAGCTGCGTGGCGACGTGGTCAATATGCCCACAGCGCGCCCCTGTTGAGGATAAAATAGTGGTATCTGAGATAGGAGAACAATGATCGCCAAATACAGCACCGGCTAATACCGCAGACAGCATCGGCAACATCAGCGCAATATCCGTCGCTGCCGCAAGATCCCCCGCAATCGGGAGCATAATACCAAATGTGCCCCACGACGTGCCCGTGGCGAATGCCATCACTGCCGCCAATAAAAATAAAACCACAGGTAACAATTGAGCAGGTAGGTTACCTTGTACTAACGAGGATAAATATTTACCCGTTTGTAAATCACCAATGATATGGCCAATCGACCAAGCAAATAGCAATATAAGAATCGCACCAAACATTGATTTAGCGCCGACCCATAACGTCTTCGCAATATCGGGCTTAGCAATGCCTTGTTTAACCGTCATCACTAGCGCAACAAACAGGCCGGCCAGTCCGCCCCACAGTAATGACATGCCGACGTCGGTATTCTCAAACGCTCCCAGGATAGAGAATGCATGATGATCAGCGGCTAAAGATTGCGCACCGGTGTAAAGCATGGCGCTAATCGTGGCGATCACTAGCACGACTATCGGAGCCACCAGATCCGCTACACTGCCATTTTCACTTTCTTCGATGCCTAAATCATCGCAAATATCAGCACAATGTTCGCTTTCATCACCTAATCGGCTGCCTTTTTTTGCTTGGTATTCAAATTGGCGCATGGGGCCAATATCAAGCTGAAACCAGACCACGGCAAACACTAACAGCAGCGCAAAAATGGCATAAAAGTTCATCGGAATCATGATGACAAACGCACCCAGTGCGGTGTAATCGGTAACACCATGCGCAACCAAGATAGAGCCAATAACGGTAATGATATAGGCACCCCAGCTGGAGGCCGGTGTAATCACACACATAGGCGCCGCTGTCGAGTCGAGAATATAGGCAAGTTTTGCCCGTGAAACATGAAAACGATCCGTGACTGGGCGAGAAACGGCCCCTACCGCTAAGCTATTAAAGTAATCATCAACAAAGATGAATACCCCAAGAAAAGCAGCCAGTAACTTCGCACCACGTTTACTCTTAATCCGGCTTTGTGCCCAATTCGCAAACGCGCGCGTCCCCCCCGATAAGGATAATAACGCGGTAATCATGCCCAATAATATTAAAAAGGCGAGGATACTCAAGTTCCAGCTGTTTAAACCGCCATCAGCGATAAATAAGCCAGTGATCACGTCCAGTAAATACTGACTAGCGGGCACAAGTGAAAAATCCGTCAGTAATACGGTGCCAAGGATTATCCCCATACCCAACGACAATAAGACACGTCGAGTTGCAATCGCGAGACCCAAGGCCAGCAACGGAGGAAGCAGTGATAAAGCGGATGAAGAAAAGTCTGTTAAGTTCATGATCTCAATATCAACCAGGTGGTTGGAGATCTACTGCAGAAACGAAGACGGTAAGGCGTGGTATTACACGGCAAACAACTTGCCTCCTACATACAGTAGCGCTCCATAGTGTGTTTCTAAGTACTATGGCAGTGCTGCTCCTATTCGGTAACAGCCCCAGCTCAATCGGTGTGATGACCTGATTGGCTTCGGCATTGTTTCCTTTTATGCGCCCTCATCGGTATCACCCTCTTGCGCACGACTCATAAACAACGCACCTCTACGTTAAGCGAAGTGCATTCTACACATCGTGCTCACTATCGCAACTGTTTATGTTTGAAAAATCATCGGCTCGTTGTCAGGCGTTCTATTCCTTTTCCATGCCAATGATAAACGACGCGCATTCTATTTTTTTAGACACAAGAATCAAAACGCCAATAAAACTATACGCTAGGATTGCGAATAACTTGCAAATAATGAACAATGTGGCGTATTAATATATGTAATATTGTATATTTC
>NZ_MUFI01000087.1:0-3447 GCF_001996265.1 Salinivibrio sp. MA440 | reverse complement strand
TTCTAAAATCATTATCACGTTAACGTAGGTCTCGAAAGGGAAAGGGAAAGGGAAAGGGAAAGGGAAAGGGAAAATTAACGGGGGAGAACAAATAATAGTAAAGCCGGCGAAGGCACCGGCTTTACTGAAACGCTTAGAATGCCGATGTGTCTTGGAATAGACCGACTTTTAAATCTTTAGCGACGTAAATCTCTTTATCATCGACAAAGACATGGCCATCACCAACACCCATTACCAGTTTGCGATTAATTACACGCTTCATATGAATCTCATAACGAACGCGTTTAGCAGTAGGGAGAACTTGGCCTGTGAATTTTACTTCGCCAACCCCGAGGGCTCGGCCTTTGCCTTCGCCACCGATCCAGCCTAAGAAAAAGCCAACCAGCTGCCACATCGCATCTAAACCCAGACAACCAGGCATAACAGGGTCACCAGGGAAATGACAATCGAAAAACCATAGATCGGGATTGATATCCAGTTCAGCGACAATTATGCCTTTATCAAAGTCACCGCCTTGATCGGTAATGTTGGTGATACGGTCCATCATCAACATGTTAGGGGCAGGAAGCTGTGGACGTCCTGGACCAAAAAGCTCACCTTGGCTCGATGCGAGTAGATCATCGCGATTATAGGAATTTTGGCGTTTCATTATATCTAAACTGCTCCTTATTCAATTGCGAGCAGTTTAGCGTACACGTGTACGCCAAACAACTCGGATCAGTACTGGCCAAACCAGTTTTTTATGCGTTTAAACAAACTGTTGCAGCTTTGTTTTTCATCAGTATGAAAATGATTTATTCGATTAGATATTTTTCTTAGTAATGTCTCGTCTTCTTCTCCTGAGAATGGGAGACCCGTCACAAGAGGTAGAGCCTGCTCGACATCATCTACCGCCCAAATATGAAACTGTCCAGCTTTAATGGCTTCAACGACATCATTGCGTAAACAAAGGGATGATAGATTCGTTTTCGGCAACACCACACCTTGCTGGCCAGTTAATCCTCGGTGTGCGCAAACTTGATAGTATCCCTCAATTTTTTCGTTGATTCCGCCAACGGCCTGAACGCGACCAAATTGATCGACGGCTCCCGTTATCGCAATGGCTTGATTAATCGGTTGTTGAGAAAGGGCGCTTACAAAAGCACACAGTTCGGCCAATGATGCACTGTCTCCATCGACCTCGCTATAAGATTGCTCAAACACAATGGATGCCGAATAAGGCAGGGGATCATCAAGATTTAGGGCCACGCTCACAAAGGCTTGCATAATCATCATTCCTTTGGCGTGAATATTGCCAGCCAATTCCGCTTTGCGCTCAACATCGGCAATATCACCGTCGCCAGAGTGAACCACACATGATATCCGAGCTGGCTCGCCGTAGCTCAATGGATGACCGGGCACCTCAATCACAGTGAGACCATTGATTTGACCAATATGTTCACCGCGCGTATCAATAAAAACTTGTCCTTTGTGTATGTCTTCAATGGCACGCTCTGGCAAATACGCAGCTCGCTGATAACGGCGCGTAATGGCCGCATCAATCGCATTGCCGTCTAATACCTCATCGACCGTCATCAGTGATTCAGCCAATAATTGATGATACCAAATAGGACAAAGTGGCATACGTAACTGATCTTCACTTTCTCGTGCACCCGCTTGGAGTAAACGCACCAGCGCGGAGTCGGAGACACTTAAAGCGGTCAGTGTGGTGACAATACCTTTTAACCAAGAAAAGTAGGGCGTGATATTACTTGCGTTGAGCTCAATGTCTTGTTCATACTCAGCATAAGCAGATAAGCCATCGTAAAGGTCAGGCTCGTTGGTTTCAAAATCGGCTAGCCACTGCCTATCGCCAACCAATACCAGTCGAACATCAAGGCTTTCATCGGGTAATTCGGTTATTTGATCGGGACGCGCTGTTTGCCAAGCCAGATTACCTGTCGATAAAAATTGCTTCAGACGCACCCAAACACGAGGTTGTTGCAAAATATCGGCAACTTTTAAAATTAAAACGCCACCGTTGGCTTGATGGAGTAAGCCCGATTTTTTTTGTGACGCTGTCACATTTTTATTATTATCATAAGCAAACCCGAATAGCGTCGACTCTGTAACGGCCTCACCAATTAAAACAGGCGAACTCGGGCATTTTGCGACTAGCTCATCCCGATATGCATTAAGATAGTGTGGAAGATCAGCAGACATGACGGTCAGGCAACGTGTCGGGCACGAAGATGACATCAACCACTGCAGAGCCTGGGTTAAACGTGACTGCAGCGACAGTAGCGTGGCGGCCTCTAAATACTCAAACTGTGCGATGTCTGGGGAAAACTGAGAATAATGTGGTTTGGCATCACGCCAATCAACTTCATGCATGTCTATGATTACTGACTAAGATTAGAATGGTTAAAGCATAAAGGATAACACACTACGGTAATAAAATGGCGCCATAACGAAGGGATAAATAACCAACGGGTAGGGTGCGTATCTAGGTGTGTGATAATTGAACAGGCAGCGAGTTAGTGTTACGCTGTCACTCATTGGCGTGACTGAAGCTTGGCATATGAAATATCAACAACTCGAAAACCTTGAAGCAGGCTGGAAATGGGCCTATTTGGTAAAAAAATGGAAAGATGGTGACGCTGTCACAAAATACATCGACGCAGACGAGGCAAATACTGCCGTTAATGCGTTGCTGGCCCTTGAGCATGAACCCACGCGAGTTGAACAGTGGATTGACAAGCACATGGCGCCATCATTAGATAAAAAACTCAAACAAGCCATTCGTGCCAAGCGAAAACGCCACTTTAATGCTGAGCAAGAGCAAACGCGTAAAAAGTCGATCGATTTAGACTATCGCGTATGGGAAAAGCTGTCGCAAAAGGCCCATGAGCTTGATGCGACCTTGTCTGACACGATTGAATATTTGTTGTCTGAGGCTAACCGCTCAGAAAGTGCCAATAAGCAAGTGGATACGCTAAAGCAAGATCTTAGCAACTTGCTGGATATGTAAAACCTTTTATCAATAAGTGAGCATGCAGTATGGGCTACTTTTTACTGATTTCTTTTGCCATATTTCTCGCATTTATGTTGATCGACCGGCCATTGCTGGTGATAGCGTTTAAGGATGGCCAATTAGTGCGTCATAAAGGCAAAGTACCGAAAGGTTTTTTACATGATTGCCAAGATATCGCTAAACGTCATCCGTTTACGGGGACAGTAAAGGTATATAGCAATCGGTTTAAGCCCGCAAAAGTCGTGCTGTCGCGCAGTATTGATCATCGTACTCAGCAACGAATTAAAAATGTGTTCCCGCATCAGTCATTCAAATAATTACAATGCACACATTGAGCATCGAGGCAATACGGCGTGAATGGCTCAAACCAGACATGACTAAATGACTCATTTACACTCCCAACATCAGTGCGCATTATATAGATTATGTTAAAT
>NZ_MUFI01000086.1:0-3525 GCF_001996265.1 Salinivibrio sp. MA440 | reverse complement strand
CCGCAAACCGGCGGGCGGTAGCGTGGAGAAATACTGGATAGATAACCAGCTTATCGCCTCGAGCACCGCAATGGCATGCACGTTTTGTCATCATGCATTCACGCTTTCTCAATGGCATGCACGTTTTGTCCAATATAATCAATGCATTATAAATGTAAGTGCAGTGATAATGTGCACGCCTTACCAGTGATAGGCGGCATGCACACTTTCTCGGGAAAGAGACAGACATCAAAAGCGAAAAATTATTTAATAACAGACAGTTAAGAAACAAAAGACGCGTGTAACGGTTTTGGGAAAGTGAGCGTGCGCGCTAATACAATGTTAGGGCTTTCATAGAGCATTTTTGCTCATATTTAGAATGATGTATGAAATCTCTAGACTTGATTTGAGAATAATAATGGAAAATGAATCATTGGTGGAAACTGGACAGAGCTTGGCTAGGCTTCCTGCTTCCTATGGCTTACATCTTACAGATGCTCAAGAGCGATTTAGCTCTGCCTATGTAAAGCTGATGTGTGCGGCTGCGAAGATTAATTATAGTGAACCGACGACTGATAATGAAAGCATCGATATCGAACTCATTGGTAGAGGTTTTCAAGGTCGTTGGAAAAAACCGAGAATTTTGGCACAACTCAAGTGCACATCTAACTACAAATATATAGATATGGAAAAACAAGAGCTGAGTTTTCCACTACCTATAAAGAACTACAATGATCTAAGAGAAATTGATGATCTTCCGAAGATTTTGATCGTTGTTTTCTGCCCTAAGGATAATCAGGAGTGGGTTCAGCATTCATCACTCCAGTCGAATGTAAGATTTTCTGGCTATTGGATTAGCCTAGAGGGCGAGCCGGAAGTCAGCAATAAAACTAGTGTGACTGTTAAAGTTCCTTTTTCTCAAGCTTTTAACAATCTCACTCTGATAGAATTGATGAAACAATATAGCGCTAGAGGGTTAATCATATGAGTACTCAATTACCTCTAAATGATGTGACCAAATACTTAGCTGAAAATGGCTGGCACAAATCATCTGAAATTAGAGATACATTTCAGATTTGGCATAGTCACGAGTTTCCGGAGTCAGAAGTTACGCTCCCTTTGAGTGAAGATCATAAGCGCTATGAGGCACTTCTATTAGACACAATAGAGGAGTTGTCTGAATACCTTAGAGTGTCTCATGAAGCTTTGATCAAACAAATATCACCGTTAGACTTTGATGCCATAATGGTTAGAGCGATTGCTGATGATGTTCAAAATGGCTCAATCCCATTTGATGATGGAATCAAGCTTTTATCTTCTGCTTATAAGTTGCTTAAACATTGTTCAAGTAAAATCCAAAAGTTCAAGAACAAGAGTAAGCACTTGGGTAGTTATTACAACCACATTGGAATGGGGCAAACACAGATAGGTAGTTATGTTGTAGCTATCCACTCTCCTCTATACCGTGTAAATAGCGAAGAAGAGCCAAAGTTGTTCGACAGCAATACATCTCTTGGCAGGATGATTAATAAGCTGTTCTATTCGAAGTTGGCTAAAGTCTCTTCAGTGTTTGCGCTTGAGTCTGATATTGATGTGATTACTCAGAAGCTACTCGAGTTAGGCATAGACAAAAAAGATTGTGATGCGCTAATAGATATATTTGGTTTTAAGGCTCATAGAGATATCGAAATCAAAGTCAACTGGTCATCAAAAGAGTTCATTGAAGAGAAATACAATAGCCCAATATCGTTTTATTCTAGAGATGCTCAAAAGATTGTTGAATACCGAGAAGTTTTGAAAGCAAAGAAAACGGAGAGAAGTATCCAACTCTCTGGGGAAGTCGCTGATTTGCATAGAGGCTACGACGATGACTTAGGGCGAGCTAAACTTAGGACGAAATATCAGGATAGAGAGGTTAGTGTTTCATTTACGGTTAGTGAAGATCTTTATCCAATAATAGCTCACGCTCATGTAGCTAAAAAAGTAGTGACGTTAACTGGCGAGTTGGAAGCAGTCAAAGTTGACAATAGAATGTCTGCTAATTTTAAATCGCTCACTGAATGGAAAGTGTGTGAGAACCTAGAAATCAAAGAACTGGATACAGAGCAGGAAAGCCCTAACAAAGCGTTTAAGAGTGATTCGTAACGCGTGGCATTTTTGCTTTGCGGTAACTTCAGTGTTTAAGGCGCAATGCCGAAACTTCGGTATTGCGTTACTCACACCTTAACGCGGCGTTATGTGTATTTCATCCACAGGCCATAGAAGGAGTTCTGATGACTGATCATTTCGGTTCTTGTCTGTGTGGTACCGTGAGCTTTGAGTTAACAGGTGATTTCGATAGCTTTTACCTGTGCCATTGTCAGCATTGCCAAAAAGATACGGGGTCGGCTCATGCGGCAAATCTATTCTCACAGTCAGCTAAATTGGCCTGGCGGTCGGGTGCAGATGCTGTGACGTCCTTTACGCTTCCAGGCACTCGTCATAAAAAAAGCTTTTGTAAGTTGTGTGGCTCAGCATTGCCAAGTACTCAGATCCCAGGATTGCTCGTCGTTCCGGCAGGATGCTTGGATACTGAAATCTCTATGGCGCCAACCGCGCATATCTTTTCATCCAGCAAAGCTGTTTGGGACGAGGGGTTAGGGGACGTACCAAAGTTTGAGGGGCTGCCAGAGTGAGCTACCATCACATAACCAGTGGCTGTTGGCGGACGAACCTACGCTGCGCTCCGGCACGCCGCAAAGCCAAGCGTTAGCTCACCATAAAAAGAGAAAATATGTTAGAAGTTTTGAATGTTATTGGTACTTGGTTAGCGGGAATTGGTACTATTGCGGCTGCAGTGACGTCGCTTTGGTTTGCTCGGCGTGAAAATAAAATTGAATTGGCTGTCAAAGTAGACTACCGACAATTGGTTACGCGAGGACAGAGTGAAGCAACTGACTTATTGAGAATTCATGTCGTAAATAAAGGTGTACGCCCAGCAAATATAACTAAGTTGGGATGGTTCGTCGGTAGGTTCAAAAATAAAAAGCACTTAGTCCAACTCTTAGGTGATGTAGAGTCAGATACAATCCCTAAAATGCTTTACGAGGGTGAAGAAGCAAATTTTCTTATTCACTTATCACGTGAGAATAAGCCATTTGTGTGGATTGAAAGTTTCATTAAAGATGTTTTACAACCAAACCCTAAAAAACAATTAAAAACCTTAAGACTAATGGTTTATACGTCTGTAGGTCAAAATTTTAAAACTAAAATTGATCACAGTCTTAATAATTTATTTCTCAATCACATAAGCTAACAAAAAAATGCAGGGGACGCAAAAATCCGCGCTCCTGATTTTAGGCGTTATGTGAATTTATTAAGATAGAAGGTGCAAAATGGCCATATGCTTGTTGGATGGTGTATTCGATGGTTGTGAAGGGGAAGCTGGAAGCTTAGAACACATAATTCCTAACGCAATTGGTGGAAGACTGTCTAGTAATAAGTTGATCTGTAGGAACTGTAATTCAGACTGTCTAGTAATAAGTTGATCTGTAGGAACTGTAATTC
>NZ_MUFI01000085.1:0-3788 GCF_001996265.1 Salinivibrio sp. MA440 | reverse complement strand
CATAAAACACTGTGCATTGATCAACTTCAAAAAACACGTTAAACACCTCTGGTGCAGGGTATAAAATACCTTTTAAGTTTTTTTTACCAATAAGGTTAAAAAAACCCTTTACTTTTGAGTCATAAAAACCATAAGGGATAATTTCACAATAAAATCAAATGATTAAATATTGGCACTGAATTTGCTTTGATCATAAAAACAATGAGATCAACATCAATATTCATTCTTATCTGAGGGAGTAACAACCCATGATGTGGTTCAGTGGTATCAAGGGGGTCAACAATGGCTGGGTATCGTAAGCTTTGGTGGACACTAATCGGTGTTCTTGCAATTACTTTTAGTGTTTTAGGGTATTTTGGAACGGAAGTTTACCGGGAGGCACCGCCTATTCCGGATAAGTTCATGAGTACCGACGGTAATGTCATTGCAACCGAAGAGTCGGTTCTTGACGGACAAACCGCGTGGCAGTCTGTGGGCGGTATGCAGTTAGGCTCTATTTGGGGTCATGGTGCGTATCAAGCGCCTGACTGGACAGCCGACTGGCTGCACCGTGAACTGCTGGCCTGGTTAGACATTCGGGCACAGGAAGTTTTCGGCAAGTCGTATGACGAGCTGGACGGTGTTCAACAAAACCAGCTCGAATATGAACTGAAAGAAGAGTACCGCACTAATACGTACGACAAGTCGTCTAATACGGTTATTTTAAGCGAACGTCGTATTCAGGCTATTGAACAAACTGGTGAGTACTACTCGAAGCTATTCAGTGACGACCCTGAGTTGCGCCCTACCCGCATCAGCTACGCCATGAAGGAAAACACACTGCCTTCAGCTGAGCGCCGTGCGCAAATGAATGACTTCTTCTTCTGGACCGCATGGGCAGCTGCTACTGAGCGTCCTGATGCCGAAATCACTTATACCAACAACTGGCCACACGAAACACTGATAGACAACGTGCCTAGCGCAGAAAACATCATTTGGTCTATTGTCAGTGTCATTCTCTTAATTGCCGGTATTGGCTTCCTAATTTGGGCGTGGGCATTCTTACGCGACAAAGAGGAAGAAGAGCTGGTTGCGCCAGAGCATGACCCTATCTCGAAGGTTAAGCTAACTCCATCACAGAAAGCCTTGGGCAAATATCTGTTTATTGTGGTTGCGCTGTTCGCGTTCCAGGTACTTCTGGGTGGTTTAACGGCTCACTATACTGTTGAAGGGCAAGAGTTCTACGGCATTAATATCTCTGAGTGGTTCCCCTACTCACTGACTCGTACCTGGCACATTCAGGCCGCCATGTTCTGGATTGCTACCGGGTTCTTAGCCGCAGGTTTATTCCTGGCGCCGATTATTAACGGCGGCAAAGATCCTAAGTACCAAAAACTTGGCGTAGACGTCTTGTTCTGGGCGCTGGTGCTGGTCGTCGCAGGTACCTTTATCGGTAACTGGTTAGCCATTGCGCAAATCATGCCTGAACACTTGAACTTCTGGTTAGGTCACCAGGGCTATGAGTACGTCGACTTAGGTCGCTTATGGCAAATTGGTAAGTTCCTCGGCATCGTCTTCTGGCTTGTGCTAATGATGCGCTGTGTTGTTGGCGCCTTCAAAGAGAAAGGTGACAAGAACTTACTGGCATTATTCACCGCCTCAGTCGTTGCCATTGGCCTGTTCTACGGTGCCGGCTTCTTCTACGGCGAGCGCACTCACATTTCTATCATGGAATACTGGCGCTGGTGGATTGTTCACCTGTGGGTAGAAGGCTTCTTCGAAGTATTTGCTACTGCCTCTCTGGCGTTCATTTTCCACAGCATGGGCTTGGTCTCTCGCCGCATGGCAACCGTTGCTGCACTAGCGTCAGCATCATTGTTCATGCTTGGTGGTGTACCGGGTACCTTCCACCACTTGTACTTCTCAGGCACAACCACACCGGTTATGGCGGTGGGCGCTACTTTCTCAGCGCTAGAAGTGGTACCGCTAATTGTGCTGGGCTATGAAGCCTGGGAAAACTACAGCCTGCAAAAACGTGCAGACTGGATGCAACGCCTTAAATGGCCACTACTGTGCTTCGTAGCCGTTGCGTTCTGGAACATGTTGGGTGCCGGCGTATTAGGCTTCATGATCAACCCGCCTATCTCGCTGTACTATGTACAAGGTCTCAACACTACGCCTACTCACGCACACGCAGCACTGTTTGGTGTTTACGGATTCCTGGCATTGGGCTTTGTATTGCTGATACTGCGCTACATTCGCCCTAATCTGCAGTTCGACGAAAAGCTGATGAAAATGGCTTTCTGGACAATGAACATTGGCTTAGCGCTGATGCTCTTCACCAGCTTGCTGCCAGTCGGTTTCATTCAGTTCTACGCCGCTGCAACTGAAGGTTTATGGTACGCACGAAGCGAAGCCTTCATGCAACAACCACTGTTGCAGAACCTGCGTTGGTTCCGTACTGTCGGTGACATGGTCTTCATCGTGGGTGCATTCGCTATCACTTGGCAGGTCATTAAAGGTTTACGCCATAAATCTGCTTAGCTCTTAATAAACCAAGCTTGTACGATTTTATGTGGAGGCTTGGTTTTCCTTTTTGGAGATCCCATGCAGTTAATCGAAAAACTAGGATACGTCCGCAGCAATCAATGCTCGTCAACCCAGTCACAGTTACGACAACGTATTGAACAGCTCGAGTCAGAAAACAGCACCCTGTTAGGTCAACTTGAATCAGCTAATAAAACCATCTCCCAGCAGCAGAAAGAGCTCGCTGACTACCAGCAACGCTTGTCTTTCATTGAGAACTTCACAGAATCATTATCCGGTTACCAAAACACCTTTTCGCAACTCAGTAACTTGCTACAACGCGAACGGGAAACCATTCTCACTATTGACCAAAATAATCAGTCAGGTGAGTCCACTATGTCTGCAGTAGTAGGGGATTTGTCGTCGATTGTCGGTGATATTGAGTCAACTTCCGAGAGTATCGCAGCGTTAAAGGGCCATACTCAGGAAATTGAACAAACCAGTGGCGATGTCCGCGGTGTCGCTGAAACCACTAACTTGTTGAGTCTGAATGCCAATATCGAGGCTGCACGTGCCGGCGAACATGGACGTGGTTTTACTGTGGTTGCTAACGAGGTTAGAGCGCTTTCTCAGCGCACCACCGAATTGACCGATCGCATTAACGACAAAGTGGGACAAATTGTACAAGGTGTTGATTCAAGTCACTCTTTGAGTGTTGAAGCCATGTACACCACACGTGAAAATATTGAGTCGACAAAGCAATATTTAGCGTCGTTGGCCGAAGAAAATACGCACATTAAGCAACTGGGCGGCAGTATTTCTAACAGTGCGTTACTGGCGCAAATTGAGCTAGCCAACATTGAAGAAATGCAATTGCGCATGGACGTATACCGTGTGTATTTGGGCACATTAAATGCGAGTGACTGCAATGTTGTTGATTCTGACGAATGTGGCATTGGTCGATGGTATTACTCGGAATTATTTCGCGAGCGTTTTAAAGCGCATTCAAGTTATCAGGCCATTGAAGCGCCTCACGACCGAGTTCACGTCTGTGCACAAGCAGTTATCGACGCCATAAAAGAAGACGACCACGGCCTAGCTCAGCAAGAGCTTGAGAAAATGGAGCAATACAACCGCGAGGTGAGTCAGCACATTCGCACAATGTCGGAGAGTTTACTGGAGGATGTATGAGCCGCAAACCCGATACCAAAACCGCGATGTATCAGTTACTGGACGTTATTCGCGAATACACTCTCTTTGACTTTAAACAATAAGATTGGTAA
>NZ_MUFI01000084.1:0-3949 GCF_001996265.1 Salinivibrio sp. MA440 | reverse complement strand
CAACATATCAGATACTTATACAAATGCTGAACTCTGTGAGAGTTATTGCCTAGATCCCGTATCAGGCCGTGAGTTAGATGTAATTATTGACTATGAAAAAATTGAAAAGGAAGTAAAAGAATATTTAGCTCCAGATAGAACTACATTTTTGAAATCAGAAAAGTGGGTTGGTGAAAAAATGCCTATCTTTATGAGTCCGTGGTTAAATAAAAATAAGGAGCGTACGCTGAAATTGATACAGGAAGAGGTATTGGCCGAGATATCGTCATTAGAGTTTCTCACTGAAGAAGATCTAGAGTCTGCGATCGAAGCTGTAATGGACAATAAATTCACATAACAATAAATTTAAGCAGATTCGCAACGCTTGGCATTTTTGGTTTGAATCAGCTTTAGTGTTTACGGCACAATGGTTTAGGTAGGTGGTAGCGTTGCTCACTACTTAATTTGGCGTTATGAACTTAGGGAGGGAGTCTTGTGTCGATCAAATTAGTTCATAAACAGATAGATAAATTTCTCGGCAGCACGACCCCTGAAGTTCTCGCGATTCGAGGGAAATGGGGCGTAGGAAAAACGTTTACGTGGAATCAATTTTTGGTTGACGCTGCACATCGCAATGCAGTTGGCTTGGAACGCTATTCCTATGTTTCTCTCTTTGGTATCAATTCCCTCGATAGCCTGAAATTTGCAATGTTTGAACAAGTTGTCGATATTGAGGTAATTGATCACAAGCCGAGCATTGACACCTTTAGGAAAAGTACAGAAACCTTAGGAAAGTCCCTTGGAAGAAAGTCAATTAGAGTTATCCAAGGGCTGCCATATGTTAAAAACGTTTCTCTTGCTCTTGAAGCTGTTTCATTTCTTTCCTTGAAAAACACGATTATTTGCATTGATGATCTAGAACGAAAAGGGGATGATCTAAAAATACGTGATGTTTTAGGTTTAGTTTCTCTGCTAAAAGAACAAAGAGACTGCAAGGTCGTTCTTATACTCAACGACGATTCCTTCGAAAAAACTGAGAGTGAACAGCTAGATCGATATCGCGAAAAGGTGATTGACTTTGATGTTCTACTCTCTCCTACCTCAGATGAATGTAGCGAGATAGCTCTTAATGAAGATTTTGAATATTTGGATATTTTAAAGAAAAATGTATTGAGTTTAGGTGTAAGCAACATAAGAATAATTAGGAAAATGCTGTACCTTTCCAGATCTGTAGCTCCTCTTCTCAAAGATTACGAGGCCGAAGTTACCTATCAAGCCATACATAGCCTCGTGTTGTTCGCACTCTGCCACTTTCAACGAGACGATAGTTCGATTCCGTCGATAGACTATGTCCGGCATATCGGATATTCACTTTGGGGCCTTGGAAAAAATGAAGAAAGTGACGAAGAGAAGAAGTGGAATTCTTTGTTACGTTCTTATGATTTTCAAAACTGTGATGAGTTTGATTTAGAGATAGCTGATGCAGTGGTTAGGGGGTTTTATGATGAGTATAAGCTTATTWCTGAAGCTGAGAGTCTCAATCAAAAAATAGTCGCAGACAAAGTAGAGGGCTCGTTCAAGCAAGCTTGGGAAAAATACCATAATACGTTTGACGATAATGAAGAAGAGCTTGTCCACGCTTTGTATGAGGGTTTCAAGAAAAGCTCAAAATATATAAGTCTCCTTAACCTAAATGGCACAGTAGGACTTCTTCGTGATTTGGGGCATAGTGATAAGGCTGATGAACTAATTGAACTTTATGTTGCAGAGAGAGAAGGGAATCCAAAATCTCTTAATCTTGAGATGTACCCATTTTCAGACGATATTCAGGATAAGAAAATAATTCAAAGATTTGACGAGATTGTAAGTAAAGCCGTTGATAATCGCTCTTTAGAAGACGTTGTCAGCAGCTTAGTTGGCACTAACGGATGGAATCGATCTGATATTGAAGTTCTATCGCGGGCATCTGTGGACGATTTCTACACACTTTTCAAAGGCACGAAAGGCCCGCAGCTAGGTCGTTATGTCGAGGTTTGTTTGCAATTTTTCCGCATCGGCAATATCGGCGATAAAGAAAGAAAAGTTTCAGAGAATGCTCGAAACGCTTTAATAAAAATTGGGAAAGAGAGCACGCTGAACCGGAGGCGAGTTTCAAAGTTTGGGGTTAAAGTGGATGACTGATCATAACCAGTGCAGGCACAGCGACGCCCATTACATTGCGCCTTCGGCTCCATTCCATGGGCGCGCGTGCTGCAAGAGCGTTAAAAGTCATCGAGTATCGCATGAATAATTGGAAAGCATCATTTTTCGTCACTCTTACACTTCTGGTCGGTAGTAATCTGTTTTGGCTGTATTCCGCAATTGATGCTGGCATTACATATACATATCAGCAAGTAAGCCTAGATGATCTAAATGATGCCCATAGCTTTCTGGGTGATCTTGTTGTAAAAGGTGGCAAGGATTATTCCCAAAAAGATATTCTGCATTTGGTGCGGCAGTCCTATCCAAATGCATTCATTGTCGAAGATGGCAACAAAATTATCGTAAACAATGTCACGTTCACCTTTGAAGGCGGCAAACTTAGCAAGGTGTACTAGCGTGGAAACTTTTAACAAGGCAAGTCAACCTGACAGCTTACACTCCGTTTGTTTTTATGCGGGAAAAGCATCGCATAGAAACAAACTCCATTACATCTGCAGTTGCTTGCGGCGTTACATGTTATCGAAATAGTTCGGAATGGGTGCCAATTCGAGCCAGTTTGAGAGAGGTGTCATCGACTTTGTAAATCAAAACTAAATCCGGTTTTACGTGRCAATCTCGATAATTCTGCCAGTTTCCAGACAAAGAATGATCAACGTATTTTTCCGGTAGTGTTTCCCCGAGCTGTAATTGTTTAATGGCATGACCGACTTCAACTACATCGGGAATCGAAAGTTTTGCTATTTTCTTGAAGTCCTTTTTAAATTGTCTTGAGTACTCGAGTTTAAGCATTGTCGGTCTTACCGATATTGAATTCTTCGAATAGCTCTTCAATATTGCTGGCGGTATTTGCCTTGCCGGACTCGAGCTCGGAGATGGCTGAGGCTGTTGCTGCATTGGGTTGCTTGACTTTAAGCTCAAAGGGTATGCCGCCGTAATTAACGACCGCTTTGGCAAAAAGCTTTATTGCTTGAGAGGGGCTAAGTCCCATGTTCTCGCAAACGTGAGTAAACGCTAACTTGGTGTCGTGGTCAATTCGGGTGCTCAGCATTTCGTTTTTCATAACATCACCAAATATGTGAATCTGTAATACAATGTGATACAAAGTATAGCAAAAGCATGTGACAATGCCAAGCAGGGCGACCCATTTTTCGTTGTGCCTGCGGCTTCACTACAAATGGGCACCTGTTGGCGGCGTTAAGTTTAAATGGAGGTAAACATGAGCTCTGGGTTACATTCCATAGAAAATGAAAAAGTAATATTCTATGTGGATACAGAAGAATGTGGTCGTAAGTATATGTCGGCCAGTCGATCATCGTATAAGGGTAGCAATTATAAAATCGTCTTTGTCGATGCTATGAAGTTTTTAGCTCTCTGGAAAAATGACCCAGGTAAGCAAGAATATCAACTATCTTCAGGTGATAAATCTGCATGGGAATCAGATTACAGATATCCTGCTGCTGAATATGGATTCTCTCATGGACTTTCTAACCCAGTACCTTTAGCGTTCCCTCATTGCCAAGAATCTGAATATGGTCCTTATGCTTCCTTCAGCAATGGAATTACCAGAACAATATGGCTATTGTCGAAAGGAGCTAAATCATTCCCCTTAGAAACTGACAATGAATCAGCACAACTATTTGTCAAATATGCGGGGGTTGGGAAAGGTATATTTAGTGCTGAAGAGTATAGAAACTTAACAAAGTTATGAAATTGACCTCAATAAGCTGCGCTTCTTTCGGCAATTTATAACGGCGTTATACGCCCATTG
>NZ_MUFI01000083.1:0-4053 GCF_001996265.1 Salinivibrio sp. MA440 | reverse complement strand
GGATATAAACGCGCGGAGGGAAAACCGAGGAGTAACTTGTTATGAAAGCGGGCCGTTAATCTTGAATGCTATTAGACCCGCTTTTCTGGGGGATGCGTGCTATTTCCTTGCTGTCAGTTCGATAGGACGGCACACGATTTGAGGTGTTTAAAAGTAAAAATAGCTAGTAATGTGACCACTCATCTCTTCGTTCTCCCAGTGCTGGTAGCGTGCTTTACTGCGAATAGACCAATCATCGGTGACGCGCCAGTGCCAAGTCATATCGACTTGTGATTGTGTCAGGGAGGAACGATTAAGCAGCGGCAGATACTGTGCTTGCACGCCGAGACGATGGTCATCAGCAAGTTGCCATAGCAATCCTGATTCTATGCCGGTTGCTAGATTAAATTGGTTATCGCTGGCGTCGCCATGAGTTAATGCTGTTGACCACAAAGCGTAGGCATGTAAACCGTCACTTTCTCCCCACGACTGACCTACGCCCCCTTGGGCAAACCAACGGCTATCTTGTCTCTCGGTGCCTGGTAAACGGTCAAAGCCTGCACGGATATTCCACGATAGACTAGAGAAAACCCGTTTTTTCGGCGCGATTGTCATTGCATCGATCAGATAAAGCTTATCCAGTTGCGTATTACCGTTTTCATCCTGACTGATAGCGACATCAACAAAGCTGATTTGTGCGCCGGGCACAAAGCCATCTTGGGGATCCATTAAGTCATGGTATGCCGCACGCCATTCAAACGAGAGGGCATCGGGACCGTATTTTGCGGTTCTTGCTCCAAAACCAATACGTGTAGAGCCGTGCCCTTTATCCGGCGATACATTGATATTAGCTACGGACTCAAACGGAGAGGCTGCACTGACTTGGCTGCGCATGCTGAGTAATTTAGTGAGGCGCTGCGCATAGGGATCTCTAGGAAGTGCTTGATCATAAAAATCAAAATTGAGCCACTCGTAAGCAAATTCATAAATAGCGGCCAATTGCTCGTCAGTATATTGCTGATGGTCAGGGAAATGGCCACTTTTCGCTTTTTTCGCGGCTTCAAACACCGCAGGAGAGGCTTGTTGCGACATATTTAATAGGCGAGTGCCAAACGAGGCACGAAAACTTGGTATCTCAATCAAGTCATTACTGGCTAGCGTTTTTACAGTATCTGACGGGATCGCTTGAAACGGGAAATCATCGACCAAACTTAAATCATCGCGAGCCAACTGAAGCAATGCGAGCAGTTGGTATGAGCAGTTTTCGTCAAGAAAGTAGTAATCGAAGGTCGCGCTTTGCATCTCCCACAAATGCAGCAATACACGATTTACCTCTTGCTCGGACAAGTTAAGGGGATATTCCCAAATATCTCGCGATTCAATGTCGTTATACTCGCGAACCTTATGATAATAAGGCATCACAGTAAATTGCCCCGGGTAAGCGCCAAACAGCCCCTTTGCGGCATACATGGCGGCATTGTCATCTTGGCTGGGTTCGGCAGCAAAATTGACTGCAAATGCCACCAATTCTTTATTTCGTGTTTGATCTTGTGCGTCAATTCGCAACAGCGTATGGCCAAACATTGATGAGGGATTGTTCATAAATGCCGTTGGAAAAACCAGCGTCATGCCGTCTGGATCAAGCACCTTTTGCCAACGCTCAAGTTCAGGGCAATCGAGTTGTGCAGTGCGTCCTGCTTTAGACTCGAGCCATGTAAAACGCGCGGGATATTGACACCTTGCTGCTTTTGCAACGGAGGCATCGGCATGGTAAAGCGCATTAATTGTCGCTGCTAGCTCTTGTTGCGGGTGTGTCTTTCCGTTAGCGGCAAGGAAAAAATCTTCTGAATCAACCGTACTTTCATAGCCTGATAACGTGTTAGGTAGATAGTGAACCAGTTTTAGCCAGTATGCTTGGTTGGCCAAGGAGGGAATATTAAAGTCACTATTTTTCGTAACAGTAGCGGTCTTAGCAAACGTAGCCGTGTTGGTAAAATCAGGCGTACTCGCAAAAGCCGGCGCGCTAAAGAGAGAAAGAATGATGAGACTAAGACGAACAAATAGCGAGGTGCGAGAATGAATAAGTCTCATATCAGTACAACGATTCACGTCCAGAAACATGAAAGTGCCCAAGTAGGGCACTTTCGCACTTAATAACCGCCACTGTTTGGCGGATAACCGTCAAGCGTTATACCGCTTAAATTTTATACGTTGAAAGCTGCTCGTTTTGCGCTACAACAGTATTTAGGTTGGTCAGTACTTCTTGTGAAGTGACTTGATCAGAGGTTACGATCGATGCAAAGTTTTGCTTAGCAACGTCGTTAAATGCTGCTTTGTCTGCATCTTTGATGCCCCAAACTTCAGAAAGCGTTGCCAACGTTTCGCCTTCGCCGCGTGCGATATCACGTGCTAGGTTATCCATGTTTCCGTCAATGAACATGGCTAGCTTCTGCTGCGAATCAATGGTGCCTGTGCCATCACAGCCTAGCGTACCAAAGGTGATACCAAAGGTTTGGTTACCAGAGGTGCCGTTTGTGGTGGCGCCGAGTACTTTGTAAACCTTTCCTTGTTGACCATCAAATACCATTGTGCCGAGACCACAGCCGATATCTGAATCTGCCAATGCCGCGCCAGAGAGTGGAAGGGTAGCAAGTGCAGCAATAGCGATAAATTTTTTCATGGTAATCCTTTTGATTAAAAGTGTTGCAACTAGAGTTTACCTCATAATAGCTTCTCAAAGGTGAGATTATTAGGCAGGAAAACCCTAAAAATTTGGTGTGATGATTATATTGACTGTTTTGTATAATTTCAACGACACCTTTGAAACGTGGGATTAGCTGCTCAAAGAAAGAGAAATAGCGAGCTATAATACTTTATGCGGGCCAAAGCACTCATAGTGGAACTGTTCGTCAGGGACGCCCAAGGCGCGTAGTTGGGTTTGGACATGCTGCATAAAGCCAACTGGGCCGCAGAGATAAACCTGCACCGTGACTGGAATGAACGTATCGCTCACCGCAGTCAGATCCATCCATCCGGTATGATCAAAGTCTTGTCCAAGCGTATCCGCGGGTTGAGGTTGGTTATACCAAATGTGCGTCTGGATATGCCTGTGCTGACGCGCGAGGTTGCGGACAGGATGATTGAAAGCATGCAGTTTGCCGTGCTCGGTAGCATGCAGCCAAGTGACGGGCGCATCATGTTCGGTCAGGCTTTCTAACATCGCTAACATTGGCGTTACGCCCACCCCGCCAGAAATTAATACGACGGGCGTACCCTGATCCACGTTCAGTTTGAGATCGCCCGCCGGTGGCGTGAGCATCACAGTACCACCAACAGCTAACTCATCATGTAAGTAGTTGGAGACCTGACCGTGTGGCTCCCGTTTTACCGAGATCTGATAATGCTGGCCGTTAGGCGCGTGTGACAAACTGTATTGGCGAATTTCTTGATGTTCAAAACCGGTATGATTAACGACGATGCCAATGTATTGTCCGCCCGTAAAAGGCGCGACGGGCTGACTGTCTTTAGGTGCAAACACAAAACTGGTGACCTGTTCACTTTCTGGACGTTTTTCAACCAACACAAAATCGCGTAGCCCTTGCCAACCGCCCACTTGATCATGGCTGTCTTGATAAAGTTGTTGTTCCTTTGCGATAAACACATCCGCCAGCACCTGGTACGCCTCCGCCCAGGCATCTAGTATCGCTTGTTCGGGGGCGAGTAACTCATCAATGGTCGCTAATAGATGCTTACCTACAATGGGATAGTGTTCGGCTTTTACCAACAAACTAGTGTGTTTGTGGGCGATTTTTTCTACTGTGCCAAGGAGGGCAGGTAAGTTATCGATATTCTGCGCATACGCACAAATAGCATTGAACAACGCCTCACGTTGATCGCCATTTTGCTGGTGGCGCATATTAAAAACATCTTTTAATTCAGGGTTGTGTTGGAAAAGCCTCTGATAAAAGTGGGTCGTCAGCTTCGGGCCTGTTTCGGCGAGCACAGGGGCAGTTGATTTAACAATATCAATGGTTTGTTGGCTTAACATCAGCGTCTCTCTAAACATGTATATTT
>NZ_MUFI01000082.1:0-4889 GCF_001996265.1 Salinivibrio sp. MA440 | reverse complement strand
CCTTGGCCGGGATAGGCGGCATGCACACTTTCGCAGGCAAAGTGATTGCTTCAAGCGTTAAAAATGTGTTTAATTATAAGTAGTTAGTTAAAAAATGACGCGTATAACGGTTTTGACAAATCGAGCACGCGCACTAATACAATGTTATACGACAGGAGCAATAATTGAGCTACGAACAGATTGCTGAAAAATACGATTCTTTATTGAGGAGTATGGCTGACAGCGGATTAATGCAGCGTGTTATCAATAATTCATTTAAGCGTGAATTCGAGATCTTAAATGAATATGAGTCAAAAAACTCGCCATGTGACATTATTAGTCATGATGCTTTTGGCTTGCATGATATTAATACTGGAAAAATTAAGAAGTATGCTTTCAGAAGAACATCCGTAGCAGAGCTCAAGCATCTAACTCTCTGGAACAAGAACAGTCAATATTGCTGGTTAATTGAGCATATGTATGAAGAGTTTGAGCGCTTCATATTTGATGCCCATGAACTCTTATTGGGGGAGTCAATACCGAAGCCAAACTTAAGAAGTACGCTTTCGTTTTTCAGTTCAAAATATCCAGAGGTAAAGAAGCTCGAATCAAAGAATGCATTCGGAATTCACCTTAAAATTGCGGTCTTAATGATAGAAAAGCTGAGACACAAAATCGTTCATGCTCAGGGGTATGTTAACAATCTTGAACAGTTTGTTGAAAAAGTCATATCTGACTCAGGGGTTAACAACAATAAAGCAGAGCACAGAGAATTTATTAAGCAATTTGTACTAGACGGTAGAGTCTATTTGCTTGAGAGACCAATAAATGATGATGCTTTTTTGCCCAGACATATTGATGTATATACACACATGATCAGTTATTTAGCTGGTTATGCAGGGTTAGTAAAAAGTGCCGTGGAGCCTCAATAAGTCGTATAACAAATAAGAATAAGTGTCGCGCAGCCGACACTTCATTTAACAAATAAGAATAAGTGTCGCGCAGCCGACACATTTGGGTGTTGAACAAGCCCGTTGCTTTATTAAGTAAATAGCTCGAATGCGCATAGGTAGGCGCTGCGTCTGGCACTTTTTTCAGTGCGAGCGCAGCCAAGAAGTGAGCAGATAAGACATCACTTCAATACGTTACGTTAACGATGTGGTTTTTGTCGGTTTGCTCTCCTGTGTTTAAGTGAACGCCATTCTCCTTATTCTATTCGCCTTTCGGCTACCTCGGTCGTGTCACGCCCACGCAGACCATGAGCCGCTCCCCGCATGTAGGACAACATCGTGTCGTATGCTGCTCAGGGGCCGTCTCAACGGGCAAGGTATGGTGTGCCATGTGAAGCAATATACGTTGAATATGGTATCGCTTGTGTTTGGCGCTGCCATGCAATAAGCCATAGTCACGCACGCGTTGTAGCCCTTTGGGTAAGACATGCTGAAGTATTAACATCAGGAACTGATTGGTAGGCAACGAGCGAGTCGCCGATTGATTTGTCTGGCTGTCGGTGTACCGGAAGGTCACCTGATGGTCACTGATGTCGATGATATCTTTGTCGGGCAAAACGCCGCGATACAAGTAGCGTGATAGATATTTTAACGCGGGTAGACCGCGGCCGACTGCACGGCAATCCACCACCCATGTCTTCGGCACAGAAAGGGGCAGTGAGAGCACGGGGTGTGCGTTAATGGCGGCGAGCACCCTTGCCCGCCAGACGGAGGCCAATGCTGCGTGCGGATAAAGATACTGTTTATTACCCTTGTGCCATTGCTTACGTGTTGGGTGGTAAAAGCCAGCGGGCACAATCGCATGCAAGTGTGGATGCATATCCCGTCGTCGGTTATGCGTGTGTAGTACCAGCGTAAAGCCACTGTCTGCGCCATGTTTACGCTGAGCGAAGTCTTTCAGGACTGACGCGGCGACAGAGAACATCAATGCATACAAGCTTTTTGCTTGCATATGAGCCAAGTGACGCAACGTCGCAGGTAAGGTGAAGGTCACCATAAAATACGTGGTTGGCAACAACTTGGTGGTTTGCCTTTCTAGCCATTGTACTGTGTTGGGATGTTGGCATTGGGGGCAATGGCGATGGCCACAAGAGAGCGGCGTTCGCTCGTCATAGTGACAGCCCTGACAAGCCCATTGAGATTGCCCCAATGCGCCTGTCCGGCAACGGGTCATCGCGGAGATGGCCCGAGCGATATCAGGCGTCATCGAATGAGTCGGCATCGTCTCGGTATGTTGTTGCAACAGTTGAATAAACGTACTCATGTTGCCTCCCACAGAATCGTGAGTCCGGATGCGAGTCGATTTACTGCCTGATGAAGCTGGGCGTGTTTGACGTCGGTGAGTTGCGTATAACGTGCCGTTGTCGTGAGACTGGCATGCCCCAAAAGGCGTTGCAGAGAGCGTAAATCCAGGCCTTGTTCGAGTAAATGCGTCGCATAGCAATGACGTAATGAATGGGGACTGATGGTCTTGTGAATACCGGCATCACGACAGACCTGCTTCATGGCTTTCTGCACGCCACCGCGGTCCATTGGGCCATCATTCCCGACACCGGGAAAGAGCAAGGTTGGATGGCGATGGGTGCGCCAGTATTGGCGCAACACAGAGAGGGTGTTATCCGGGAGCGGCACGAGTCGGTCTTTACCACCTTTGGCATGACGCACATGTACTTGATGGTTAGCGCTATCGATATCGCTCACTGTCAGCTGCAGTCCTTCTCCTAATCGCAGCCCCAGACAATAAAGGGTATAGAAAAAGCGTTGGTAGCGAGGTTGTCGGGTGAGAGTGATGAGTAAGCCGACTTCGTTGGGGGTTAAAATATCAGGCAGGGGCTTCACTTGCGGAGGCTTGACGATATCGAGCCATTGCCACTGTTTATTGAGGGTATAGCGATAGAAAAACTGCAAGCCATTGCGGTCGAGCTTAACCGTACTCCAAGAGTGAGAAGCGATAAGGCGCACAAAGTAGGTTTTGAGTTGTTGCTGGGAGAGATTGTCAGGGGGAGAATCGAAGAATGCGGCGATACGTCGAACGGCACGGGCATAAGCATCAATGGTAGCGGGGCGTTTGCCTTGAAGCGTTAAATTATCAAGGTGCTGTTGATAAAGGGCATCGAAGTGCCGTTGTTGTAGAGGGGTCATGGTGTTTCTCCTGTTTACTGCTGATTGGCAGAGTAGGAAGAAACATAGGCGGTAAGGCGACATTCTGCCGCATAGCGGCTTCGTTCAACAATAAATTTAAGAGTGATTCACAACGCTCGGCGCTTTCACTTCAAGGCAGTTTAGTGTTTATGGCACAATGGTTTAGCTAAGGTGTTAGCGTTGTTCACACCTTAATTTGGCGTTATGCACCAACAGGGGTAGCTCATGGAACCTGACAGAATCTACTTCAAGGATAACCCTTGGCCAGAGGGGCATCCAATTAAGACGTTCTTATGGTCGGCGAAAGAGGTGGATGGGGATGTATGGTTCGATTTGCATCTTGAGTCGGCTGATTACTACTCAGAGCGCGACATAGAAGATGGTGAGGATTTCGACTACCCATCTGATTGGGCTGCACCGATCGTCTGGGGAAATTATCACTCATGCACGCTATCTTCCAACTATTGGCATGATGGTGGGTTCAAGGTATGTGCCGTCACAGATTACACACCGGAGTTCCTGGACGGTTTCGAGTTGGTAGTGGACCCGAACCCCGAAACCATAGAAGATTGGGATGATCTCGCATTTCACATATACCTGCTGGGCCATGATGCCGTCGGCAAGCACAGGATCAGGTTTGAGCGAGTCGGTAATTCCATGCAGTTCAAGGTTACGTGGTTGGGTGCGATCGCTCAGGCATATGTGGGAGACTACGAGTTCAAACACGAGTTTTCTGCTTTGGTGGCCGCATCGGACTTTCCAGCTCTACCCAACAAGAGAGCATAACAAATTGCTGCACTCGGAAAAATTACTCGCTGCGCTCCAAATTTTCCGGTGAGCAAAGCGTTATAAATCTAAGGAAGTATCGGTGAATTTATATAAGTTTCAGTCGGTTAATGATTATTCAATGTCTGCTTTATCAGAACTAAGCTTATACTTTGCTAAAACTGAACAATTGAACGATCCTACCGAAAATATGTTCCGCTTGCTCGACCCTAATGAACATGACAAATACTCTCCGGATGTATCCATGCTAGAAAATATGGGTATTCTCTCGATGGCTTTTGGCGACCCATCAAAGGTAGAAGAATCTCCTTTTATGTGGGCTCATTACGGAAACGAGTTAAAAGGTTTCTGCCTGGTTTTTGACTTTGAATCATTCAACAAGAGTATGGAAGACTCGTTAGTTAAAGCTGGACCAATTAAATATGTAAACTTTCCTCATCTATTAGCAGGAGAAAACCTTATCAATGAAGGAAGTGGACTTGAGGAGGTTGCAGGAGTTGATTTTAAAAAACACAATCTTGATCGTATCTATGAGGCTTGTTTTTTTGACAAACCGGCAGAGTTTCAGTGTGAAATGGAGTATAGGTTTCTTTCCTCAAATAATGGGTTAAGAAAATATCCGCCTAATGCGTTGGTTAGCGTAATAATTGGCGAAAGAATGAGTGATAAGGATAAGGAAAGACTTGTTACAAATCTAAYCACGTTGGGATTTGCAAACAAACTGAAACTTGCAAAGACTAACGAAAATAGTTTTAAAGTTCACATTACACAGTTGTAATCAGATTTATAACAAGACGAATCAATTGACAAAATAATTGTCACGAATTTTGGTTCCCAAAATGTCGCGCCAACTATTTTGCAACTGTTCTTTGCGTTAGCTTGCGATGGCAATTATTAGTAGTTAATATTTGAGGATGTTGGCGTCAAAATTAGCATCAATTTTATGAATAACATTAATATGAATTATAAGTG
>NZ_MUFI01000081.1:0-5414 GCF_001996265.1 Salinivibrio sp. MA440 | reverse complement strand
GTCGTTTCCAACGGTTATYCCCCTCGTCAGGGCAGGTTCCCAGCCGTTACTCACCCGTCCGCCGCTCGACGTCCAGTAAATCCACCGAAGCTTCAATACTGCCGTTTCCGCTCGACTTGCATGTGTTAGGCCTGCCGCCAGCGTTCAATCTGAGCCATGATCAAACTCTTCAATTAAAGTTTTGGTGTTTGCTTTTCCWAAGAAAAGACAAACGGCTCGATAAATACTGTTTTGTTCRTCTCTTGCGAGACAAACGAATTGACTGTGCCGAAYAACGTAAAMGTTRTWTCGTATTGGTCACTCAGTTCATCGAATAAATCTTTTTGTCTATTCTCAACGAGTGCCCACACAGATTGCATAGGTCAAATTGTTAAAGAGCGTGTCGATTCGTGGTTGGCATTTCGTGACTTACGTCTCGTTGCCCCGTCGACAGGAAGCGCAGTATAGAGATCTCAGTTTTTACCGCAACCCCTAAATATAAAAAAAAAGCGCCTTGCTGCTCGTTTGTTCACAAAACAAACAAAAACAGACAAAAGGCCCCTTTTTCCGGTCGTTGAGAGCTTTTCTAGTCGTGGAGAGCGAGAGATGGCTGGTGCTCACGCTCCCTCAATACAAAAAAACAATTAGTGCAAGTGCGATTGTTGCCTTTCCTCCGCACGCTCTTTCGCTCGACAATAACGCACAGCGCCCCACGCCATGAGCAAAAGCACAAAAGGAATTGCGCCAGCGGTCCATTGCGCCCATGTGTAATAGGCAAGTGTTTCAATAATAATGATGTGGCCAAGGATCAGTAACGCTGCACAAATTATTGCGACCACCATCATGCTCATCTCTTGTTTCATCTTTTCCTCCCAAGCTGGTATTGCACATCCAGTTTAAAGGGAAAAGTGCCGTCGCGGCCTAGTACAAAGTGATCACTATTTAACTGGTACAGGTGACGCGGCGAGTAACGATGAGAGAGCCGTCGCAATCTGATTTAACCCATCACACTCGGCATCATTGTGCTCGAGCTCTCTTGTTACTTTTCCATCAATCGAGAGATTGAGACGAAAGCAATGATTAAACCGTCCATCTGTCGCAAACAATGCACCCGGGGCGATGGTCACACCAAACGGCCTTAACGCCTGAAACAGATCACGCGTATCGATGTTTTTATCCAATGTAACCCACAAAAAATAACCGCCTTTGGGTTCGCTAACCGAGGCACTGGCCGGTAAGATCGCTTTGAGTTGGGTGAGGACCTGGTTTTGACGAGTAGACAGCGTTTCACGTAATCGGCGTAAGTGCGCGTCATAGCCGCCTTGTTTTAAGTAATCAGCAATCGCCAGTTGATTGGGCGCCCCTACGGCTAAGCTCGAAACGGACTGACGCTTCTCTATTTGCATCGCATAGCACCCTGCCGCGACCCAGCCCACTCGAAAACCAGGTGCAAGCTGTTTGGAGAAAGAGCCGCAATGTAAGACGCCGCCTTGCGCATCATAGGCTTTTAAAGGCATGGGCCGTGAAGGGGTGAAATAGAGCTCACCATATACATCATCTTCGATAAGTGGGACTTGATGAGACGCAAGTAGGCTAACCACACGGGGCCGGTCATCATCTGGAATCGATGCCCCGGTAGGATTATGAAAGTTACTCATTAACCAGCATGCCGATACTTGGTGTGAGATTAAGGCGTGCTCAAGCGCATTTATATCAATACCAGAACTTGGATCAACCGATACAGCAACGGGTTCAAGTTGTAGCCTTTCAAGCGTTTGCAGTACCCCATAAAAAGCGGGTGCTTCGATAATGACTTTATCACCAGGTTGAGTGAGTGCGGCTAATGACAAACTTAATGCTTCTATTGCACCGTTGGTGATAATGATTTCGTCAATGCCAACTTTAATGCCTTGACGCAGATAGCGTTGGGCAATCAACCGACGCAGCCCAGTGTCACCGGGTGGTAAAATAGTAAAGTGGTCTGGATGTGAAGACTGACGAAGCACTCGCGCCATTGCCCGTCCCAAGGCTTGCATGGGGAACAGTTGAGGATCGGGAAATGCCGAACCAAATGGATAGCGCGTTCCTTGGTGACTAGCACTGATCACATCAAAGACATCCTGATGCGTGGAGAGCCATTGAGAATCAGCTTGCGGCCTCGCCAATACATGCTCTGCCAACTGGTTATAATGAGGGCGAACAAAAAAACCGGACCGAGGTCTCGCTTCAACCCAGCCATCAGCTTCCAACTGTTCATAAGCACGCATCACTGTCATTGGACTCACGCGCTGGAGACGGCTCATTTCTCTTACCGATGGGATCCGCTCGCCGACTTGCCAAACGCGCTGCTGGATTTGTGCTTCGATCCAACGAGCAATGTCTTGATAACGCACTTGCACCTTACTACTCCCTCTTTTTGCTTATCGAGGGATCATACCTTGGGCCGTCAGGATTAGCGGGATAGAATGTGGCGGATTGTGACTTGCACATCGCTTATGCGGGCGCATAACGAAAAAAGCCCCAGTCTTTAGACTGGGGCTTTTTTGGGATTTGGTGCCGAGAGAGGGACTTGAACCCTCACACCCGTTAAGGCGGCGGATTTTGAATCCGCTGCGTCTACCAATTCCGCCATCTCGGCAAGTGCGGCCAATTATACGTACCGCCCTTTCGAGTGCAAGCACAAAAAGCAAAAAAGTGTTTGTTCGCATTATTTTTAACCAACTCAGGACACTAAGATACACTTATGCAGAAAAAATCCCCATAGTTGGTCAAAAAACAACAGCCTAGTCTTACTCGCCAAGACAGTGTCTGTGCTAGGCTAGCATCGAATTGAATTCTGGGATGTAAACACCAATGCAAACGTCTTCTATCGCTTGTCCAACCGCAGGTTTTTTTCGCCGCTTAGCGGCCTGGGTCTATGATATTCTAGTGGTTGCCGCACTTCTTATGCTTGCGGGGGGCGGCATGATGGCATTGCTCGCGATCGCACAAGCGCTCGGCATGTCTATCGCGCCCTACCAAGATATCAGTGACTTTCTCACCCATCACCCCATTGTTAACCCATTATATACAGCGTATTTAGCCTGTGTCATCGGTGGGTTCTATGGCTATTTTTGGTGTAAGGCAGGACAAACACTCGGGATGCGAGCATGGCGCCTGCGCCTGCAAAATACCGATGGCAGTAATATTCGCCCCACTCAGGCACTGATCCGCATGGCAACGGCCTGCTTTGGCCTTGGCAACCTCATTGTTATCTTCGATATCAATAATCGCGCTTTCCAAGACCATTTTTCTGAGTGCGATATGATTGTGCTGCCAAAACCCACCAAAAAGAAATAACGCCCTCATCAATAGGGCGCAAGTGCGCCCTTTCCTATGCGGACTTCGGTTTAAGCCAACCGCTAATTTGATTTAAAACAAGAAAAGCCTAATTATCTCACGTTGGAACCCTTGGTGTTTTATCCTGTTTTATTCATCATTAACGCCCACCACTTATGACTAATTAAGCAATCTGCTCACATAAACGCTATCGAGCAAAGGGATAATATCTGCCTTACGCTGCAAGTAGATACATTTTAATCAATAAAAACCCATCTTTTCCTTGGCGAAAAAAAGGATAAGTACGCGTAAAAACCAACATAACATTCACTTTAAAATTTAAGCTCATCTTTTTAATAAAAAGCCACATTTCCTTTTGTGAGATATCACCAAGAAGTCAGAAGCCTCTCGCTTTTACAATAAAGACAAAGCAAATGTTTATTGCTCAAAATAATAATGACGTGAAACTTAACGCTTTACCTCAACACGTGTAGTACGCGCCTGTACTGAGAAGAGGTATGAGGAGAAACCATGAGTAACCAGAGTGTTCCTGAGAAAAAAGGTTGGTTTGCCAATCTGAAGTTCCCATCCGCTTATACGATACTGTTTATTCTTATTGCCGTCGTTGCCGCCCTAAGTTGGGTCGTACCCGCAGGGCAATACGACCGCACCATGAACGAAGAGCTTGGTCAACAAGTCCCTGTATCAGGCACTTATCAGCAAGTTGAGAGTAATCCGCAAGGCATCGTGGATGTCCTTTTAGCCCCCATTGATGGCTTTTATAATCACCAAACTTATGAAGCGGCGGCCATTGATGTCTCCCTGTTTATTCTTATTATTGGCGGCTTTTTAGGGCTGGTGACGAAAACGGGCGCCATTGATGCTGGTATTGAGCGGGTCACCAAACGCTTGGAAGGGCGCGAAGAGTGGATGATCCCTATCTTGATGGGCCTATTTGCCGCAGGGGGCACCATCTACGGGATGGCTGAAGAATCACTCCCCTTCTATACCTTGCTTGTGCCTGTGATGATGGCCGCACGTTTTGATCCTGTCGTTGCCGCTGCCACCGTGCTACTTGGCGCAGGTATTGGCACATTAGGCTCAACCATTAACCCGTTTGCGACTGTGATTGCTGCCAATGCCGCAGGCATTCCTTTTACCGACGGTATTCTGCTGCGCCTCGCCATTTTGGCCATTGGTTGGCTCATTTGTGTCGCTTATGTCATGCGCTATGCTCGGAAAGTACGCGCTGACCAAAGCCAATCCATTGTTTATGACCAGTATGAAAGTAATAAAAAACATTTCCTTGGCGAGCACGATGATAATCAAAGCCTAGACTTCACCGCCACACGTAAGGTCATCCTTACCGTTTTTGCCGGTGCATTCGCGGTCATGATTTATGGCGTCTCCTCGCTCGGATGGTGGATGGCCGAGATCTCAGCCGTGTTCTTAGGGGCCGCCATTATCATTGGTCTTATTGCGCGCATGAGTGAAGAGGAAATCACCACCAGCTTTATAGATGGGGCGAGAGACCTACTTGGTGTAGCGCTGATCATCGGTATTGCGCGCGGTATTGTGGTGATCATGGACAAAGGCATGATCACCGACACCATACTGAATAGCGCGGAAAGCCTAGTATCGGGCTTGTCGTCATTTGTGTTTATCAATGTGATGTATTGGCTTGAAGTACTTCTGTCTTTCTTGGTGCCCTCATCATCAGGACTGGCTGTTCTAACCATGCCAATCATGGCGCCCCTCGCTGATTTCGCCAACGTCGGTCGCGAATTAGTCGTCACCGCTTACCAGTCAGCCTCTGGCTTGGTCAACCTAGTGACTCCGACGTCTGGCGTGGTCATGGGCGGCTTAGCCATTGCGCGTGTACCCTATGCGAAATGGATAAAATGGGTTGCTCCCCTGCTTGGCATTTTAACTATCATGATTATGGTTATGCTCAGCGTCGGTGTCATGCTGTAAACACTATCACCGCAACACACGCGCACTTGCGATAAGCAAGTGCGCTTTTTTTTGCCTAAAAACGACCTTGACCTGCTTTATTTTTTTGTCGCTTTGTATTTTTAACAATAAAACAACATTTTTAACAACAAGCAGTATAATAA
>NZ_MUFI01000080.1:0-5447 GCF_001996265.1 Salinivibrio sp. MA440 | reverse complement strand
GGTTCAATGCGTATGCAATCCTATCTTATTTTGAATAAGAAAATAACCAATAATAAATCTGAAGAAATAGACCGTTTAATAAGTGATTTTGAGAAAAAATTGTCTAATCCTGTACTAATGCAAGCTACTAAAAAAACGGAAAAGAAAAAATTACATGACGCTATCTGGTACGATTGGAACAATGAAATTAAGCCGCTAATTTTAGATTCACATCTAACAAACCAAAAACTGAATAAGCTAGAAAGAAAATTAAACGATCTCGTTGCTAACATCGACCATCTAGTAAAAACTTATCAAGTACATGCTGAAGACAACAACCGTTTGATCAGACAAATACAAGCCGCATCTCTTTTAATTACAATCTCATTTATATTCTTAGCGATTTATATGGTCAACCATCTCATTAGACGCCCACTCTCAGATTTAACGATAATAGCGACTAAAATAGGTCAAGGTGACTACACAGTTCAAGCTGATGAGCATGGTCATGACGAACTATCAATTCTTGCCAAAACCATTAACAGAATGGTTAGAGCTATTAATGACTCACATATTCGCATGGAAGAGAAAGTGCGAAAAAAAACAAAGCAGCTAGAAAGAACCAATGAGTCTATTCAACTACTTTACTCTATTTCCAATAAATCCAATCACTCCCATGGAAGCAATATTGATTTTCAACCACATCTTTCGAAACTGTCAGAAGTAACAGGTATTGAAGGGTTAGAGCTATGTCTGATGACAGAAAATGGCACCAAACCCTACCATCATTTAAATACTAAAAAGAGTATCTTGCCATTGAGCTGCCGCAATCGAGATTGCAGTGATTGTGTAAGCTTCGATAGTCCGCTGGAATCCGAGGAAGCCTACACATTTCCTCTCGTCTATGATCATAATCATTTCGGTGTATTGAACTGTGTACCTCGTAACCATGAACCACTCCATCCTTGGCAATCACAGCTTATTCAGTCTGTTGCAGAGCAGTTCGCGATTACATTAAGTTTAAAACATCGCCAAGACGAGGGACGGCGATTAGCACTCGCTCGTGAACGTACCGTTATCGCGCGTGAGTTACATGACTCTCTCGCACAAGCACTGTCCTACTTAAAAATACAGGTTGCTGTATTACAAAAAGGACTCACTGATCCGTCGGTTGATATCAGTATCGAGAATACGATTTCAGATATAAAAACTGCGTTAAATGGTGCATACAAGGAACTCAGAGAACTGTTGACCACTTTCAGATTAAAACTTGAGGGTAGTAACTTACACGAGGCACTCCAGGAAAGCTTTAAACAATTATCAGATCGTTTCAGTGATAAAGAAATTAAATTTAATAATGAAATTAAAAATATGCCTTTTTCGGCTACTGAGCAAGTTCACCTACTACAAATCGCTAGAGAAGCAGTACAGAATGCCATTCATCATTCCGAAGGAAGTAAAATCGTTATTCTTCTTACAAGTCGCAAAAAAAATGGTTACGTCACTTTGTTAATTCATGATGACGGGATCGGAATTGATACATCAGCCAAAAAAGAAAACCACTATGGTCTTGCTATTATGAAGGAAAGGAGTAGAAGCTTAAAAGGCACGCTTACAATTGGTAATCACGCAAAAGGTGGTACAGAGGTTAGATTTGACTTCCAACCTGAATTTAACATTCCTTTAGATGTAGAGAAAACTTATGACTGAAAATTCATCAATTGGGACGATCTTAATGGTCGATGATCACCCTGTTTTTCGCAGAGGTTTGTCGCAACTCTTTTCATTGGATAATGACTTAAAAGTGGTTGGAGAAGCTGACTCTGGCTATGATGCGGTCGGATTGGTAACAGAGCTCGACCCAGACTTAGTAACGTTAGATCTTAATATGGACGGCATGAATGGATTAGAAACGATACGAGCACTCAGAGATTCTGGTTATACAGGACGCATTATCATGTTAACTGTCTCTGACCAAGATGATGATGTTGTCGAAGCGATAAGGTTAGGTGTTGACGGATATTTACTAAAAGATATGGATCCTGACGATATCGTTGAGTCCATTAAGCAAGCGGCTGTGGGAAAAATGGCAATCAGTCCTAAACTCACACAAACACTTGCGGGCGCACTACGCCAGCCTGCTCCCCACAGTGACCAGCGAACATTGTCAAGCCTCACCGCCAGAGAAAAAGAAATCATCAAATTGATCGCAAAAGGACTGAGTAACAAGCTTATTGCCAGAGAGCTAGATATATCTGATGGGACAGTCAAAGTGCATGTAAAGCACCTACTAAAAAAGTTAAACCTACGCTCCCGAGTAGAAGCCGCGGTTTGGATGGTTAACGAAGATAAAGAGGTTTGAAATGGAATGCTGTAACGAAGCATCGGTATTAGCAGTCGAAGATGCGCAAGAAAAAATCGTAGATGCTATTGAGTTTAAAAACAAAACTGAAATCGTTCAGTTAGACATTGCGGGTGGTCGGTACCTCGCTGAGGATATTTTTGCACCCTTTGATACGCCTTTTTGTGATAATTCAGCAATGGACGGATTTGGATTTATTCATGACGATTTCAAGCGTCATAGTGAATTTAAAGAAGTTGGGGAGTCATTAGCTGGGCATCCCTTTAGGGGCTCCATCAAAAGCGGTGAATGCATAAGAATTATGACGGGGGCTACGGTTCCAGAAGGAATAGACACTGTTGTAATGAGAGAAAAAGTCACAGTTCAAGGAAAAAGGATCCAGGTACATTCCACCCCTCAAGCCGGGCAAAATATCAGATTAAAAGGAGAAGATATAAAAGAAGGGCAAGTTGTACTCAAAAAAAATAAAAAGATCAATGCTGCCGATATAGCTATTATGGCAACGTTTGGTATGAGAGAAGTCAATGTATACCAACCTGTCACCATCGCTATCTTCTCAACCGGTGATGAAATAATCTCAGTCAATAAGACCAAAGCCCCTGGACTTATTTATGACTCAAACAAACCAATGCTTATTCACTTACTCAAAGCCTCTGGGTTTAACATTTTAGATCTTGGCATCATTCCTGATGATAAAAAAGCGATAGAAACAGCAATCAAAAAAGCAGAGGATGCTGACGCGATAATAACATCGGGAGGTGTATCGGTTGGAGATGCAGACTTCACAACAGAAGTACTCAAAGAACAAGGTGACATTGATTTTTGGAAATTAGCTATCAAGCCAGGTAAACCGTTTGCTTTTGGACATGTGGGAGCTACCCCATTTTTCGGTTTACCAGGTAATCCAGTATCGGCATTGCTCACCTGTCAGATCCTAGCTATTCCAGGTTTATTAAAGCTGAGCGGTAGTTCCACCATTTACCCACAATGGCTCACCGCCACATTAACCACATCGCTAAAAAAACGTCCTGGGCGCACAGATTACCAACGTGGTATTTATTCAATAAACGAGCAAGGACAATTAAGCGTCGCAAGCTCAGGGGCACAAGGCTCGGCATTACTTATGTCTGTATGCAAAGCTAACTGCCTCATTCGCTTACCGAAAGATAGTGAGGATGTCGCGGAGGGGGTCAGTGTTGAGGTGCTTCCCTTTGCCTTCATTCCCGGTTTATAAGACTAAGGGGTGACTAGATGACGTCACCCTAATTTCCATTATAGACGCCAGCGCAAAGCCGCTTGTTTGTCTGAAGGTTTAGCGCTTACCCACACCCAACCTTGTTCCTCAATGTTTTCTTTTTTCCATAAAGGTACTGATATTTTTAGCTGGTCCATAATAAAGCTGGCTGCCTCGAAGCTATCTTTTCTATGTTTGCTGGACACACCAACAAATACAATTGGCTCACAAAGCCCAATCACACCTATGCGATGCACAATAGAAATCTTTTCTACTGCACTCCATCTAAGCTGGACCTCCTCGGTAATTTCCATCATTGCTTTGTTTGTCATTGATAGATAGCTTTCTAAATATATCTCTTTGACACTTCGGTTTTTCTCAGAACTCCCACGCACTCGGCCAACAAAGGTAACAATGGCACCGCATTCGCTGCTGCTCTCAGTCAGTGCTTGAGTAAGCTGATTTATATCTAGGTGATCTTCTTGAATCCTATACATAATTAGCCCCCAGTAACTGGCGGGAAAAACGCGACTTCATCATTTTTATTGATCGAAAAGTCGCTCTCTACAATCGTATGATTGACCGCGGATATTACATCAAGATCATTAAGCCATAAAAAAGCTGTGTTCTGTTCGATTAGATGTTTTATCAATTCAGAAACAGGTAGAGGAGTTGGTACCTCAAGGCTAATGACACTTTCACCTATCCTTTCTCTTAGCAAACCGAAAAACCTGATTTCAATCATAACCCATTCCTCTGTCTATACTACCAGACTGTCCACCAGATTTATGTCGTACGTGAACCCCTTCGATAATCATGTTTTTATCGGCAGCTTTGCACATATCAAACAAGGTAAGCGCCGCTACCGAAACACCGGTTAATGCTTCCATCTCAACCCCTGTTTTGCCATCTAAAATACAACCACAAGTAATTTGAATACCGTTAGGAAGGAGCTCAAAGTCTATCCATATTTTTGATAGATTCAGTTGATGACACAGTGGGATAAGGTCAGAGCATTTTTTTGCTGCTTGGATCCCTGCTATCCTGGCAGTTGAAAGGACATCCCCTTTTTTAATCTGATTCTCTTTGATGCTATTTACAGTCGATGGAGACATTTTTAAAGTTCCGATCGCAACTGCCTCTCGCCTCGTTATCCCTTTGTTGCTGACATCGACCATATTTGCTTGGCCTGTGGCATTGATATGACTAAACTCACACATAATTAGCCTCTCGACACACATTCATTCGCATCAGCAATGTGAGGAACAAAATTACATGGGCCATGTTCGGCATCCAACTGTTCCTTGATTAGCGTTTTCCAACCTGTTTTACATGCACCTGTCGATCCAGGTAGAGCGAATATGATCGTTCTATTCGCGATACCTGCTACACAACGAGATTGAATGGTCGAGGTGCCAATTTCTTGATAAGACACCAACCTAAATATTTCACCAAACCCTTCAACTTCCTTGTCGAAAAGAGGCTTAATTGCTTCTGGTGTCGAATCTCGATCACTAAACCCTGTCCCACCAGTAATTATTATGGCAGAGATAGAATCGTCAGCTATCCATCTAGACACAGCCGCTCTAATATCATAGATACTATCACGCACGATTAGGTGTTCATTAACACGGTGACCGGCCTCTTTTACCGATAAAGATAGAAAATTACCTGAGGTGTCATTACAGCTTTTTCGGGTATCTGAAACAGTTAACACCGCTACATTTAAAGGAACAAAGTTTGATGTATGATCAGCCATTTATACTCTCCAATAGGTGTTTCGCATAGTGCCATTCTTCGGGTGTATTACAATTGTGTAGTTCATCATGATTGACACATAACTCACCTGAACTGACTGCGAGTTTGTCACAC